>JAICWB010000018.1 GCA_025935035.1 Terriglobales bacterium | reverse complement strand
TTGGTGAGCGCGGAAGGAATCGAACCTTCAACCTACTGATTAAGAGTCAGTTGCTCTGCCAGTTGAGCTACGCGCCCTTTTCGGGGATTGACTGCGGCAAGGACTCGAACGCTGCAAACATTCGCAGCTTCGAGTTACACATTGAGTGTAACACGCAGCAAAGAAAATCCTGATAGCTGTGGAGTTAGAAATTAAACGCGACGCCGCCGCGCACCGCTCGCGCGGATTGCACCAGGTAAACGGTGCGTCCATCTTGTCCCACCATTGGCACATAGCCTTGCGAAAGCAGGTTGCGGACATCGACCAGCGCTTCAAAGCGTCCGCCCATCAGTGCTGTGCCTGGGATCGGCTGGCGTATAAAGATGTTCAGGTAAGGGTCCGCCTGTCCTGCGGAAGCGTTGAACATATCGACAGACGTGATCACGTTGTTGCCGCCGGTCCATTTATAAGAAGCGATCCACCGCGTATGCGTGTGTGACACTTCGCCGGAGACTTTCGCGGCTACTGACTGCTGGTTCACACTGTTGAACGACGCGGTGCCGATGGGCACGCCCGCCTCATCCGCACTCAGTACGCCGCCATAGGAATAATCGAGCGTCGCGGTCAGCTCGTTGGAGAACACGCGCTGCGCCACCACGCGAACGCCCTGCGTGTTGATGTCGCCACCCGTGTACGCAAAAGTGTTGTTATAGACGTCGGGCAAGAAATTGGCGGATTCGAAATCCGTGATGCCGTCGGCGTCGCCCACTCCCGTCAGCGCCATACGACGAACGATGTCATTGTAGTAAGCCACCTGGAAACTGTTCTTACCGAAATGCTTCGACACCGCGACTTCCTGGTGCCGCGCTTTTTCAAGTTGCGCCGCTGAATCGTGCAATGACACCCGCGGATTGGCTTCACTCAGATCGGCCGGGGAAGAATCGAACCCCTTTTCTTCGCGCGTCGTTGGCCGCGAAGTCACATATTTATATTCCACCAACGTGTCAGGCGTGAGATGCACACCCACCGTACCGAATGGACGGAACGCCGTGACACGCCCGCGGAACTGCACACTCTGCAGCTCGCCTCCGTAATTGAACTCGATGAAGTTGTCGATGTTGAACGTGTCACTGGCGGAAGCTGACATCGCATTCAATGCCGCGTGGTGCGCCGCGGCGAATGGCGAAGCATATCGTCTTGCCGTGATAGCGAACTCCGGCGTGTTGCCCATCGCCGTCGGCTTCTTATACGTGGCCCGCACCACGCCGTTCGCCTGTCCATCACCGTACCCCAGGTTGCCATTAAAGCCGAGTACACCGGCCGAGCTTCCCGACCCGAACATCGACTGCTGCACATCGAACGCGGTCTTCATGTCTGAGCCGCTGAATCCTGAAGAGTCAGAACCTGCGATGAACGCCACGCGCGCTTTCAGCACGCGGTCATCATTGTTCTCTGAACTTGAGACCACCACCAGCGGTCCGTCTTTTTCAAGGGCGCGCAAGATCGGACGGTTCGCTGCGGAACGCAAAGTCCATCCCCAATCATCATCGCCGCTGGTCTTCGATCTGCGCGCGGGCACGAACTGGAACGCCTCGATCAGCGTGTTGAGCGTGAGGTTCACCATCACATTCGCGCCTGTGCTGCGCAGGTCAACATTTTCACGCAGAGAAGGCAGGAATGAAGCCGCCGTGGCTTTTACAAAGTACATGCCAGGCGTTAATCCAGTGATGGTGTAAAAACCTTTGGTGTCTGTATAGGCGTTTTGCGCTTTGTTTGACGCAGAGTTGAACACTTCGATCAGGACGCCCATCTGCGGCTTACCCGCGGAGTCCTTCACCTGGCCGCTGACCTTGCCGCCGGCCGGCAACTGTGCAGCCGTCACCGCGCATGCTACTGCGACGAACAGCGCTACGAAGAGGGCCCGTGAAGTTCTCTTTTTCATGCGAATGCCTCGCTGAAAACCGTCGAGCGGACTACTCCACCACAAACTTTGCGGAAGGTGCAGGCGTGATCGACTGTTTCGAGATGTTGTCACTCACCTTGATATTCAACTGATACGTCCCCGGAGCCAGGCTGGCCAGTGGCAGAGATTTCTCTACCGTCACCTGGTCACCCGTGTTGCCCCAATCAGAACTGCTCTCTGAAGTCTTGAGCACAGGCTGATTGGTGGCGGTATTCACGATCTCGTATTCGATAGTCGCGGAAGATTTGTTCGTCTTCTGATCGACTCCCAGGTTATAGACCTGCATCCAGAAATTGAACTTCTCTTCGCGCTTGAAAGTCGCCGGCGCGCCATTCGAAGGGCTCACCCTGGGACGCACCTTCGTCGTGCCCAGAACAAAATCACCTGCGCCGATATCACGCGTCGGGACTTTTTCCATCTTGTCCGCCAGGATCAGCGAACTCGCCATCAAACCTTGGTCTTCGTCCATCTTCGGCGTGCGAATGCCACGCTGATAGGTGCCCACGCGTCCGTCGCCATTGGCAACATCTTTTACAACGATGTCCAGCTTGTACGGCAAGCCTGCGCGCAAAGGCAGCGCCTTCCAATAAACAGAAGCCTTGTCGCGCGTCTTCTCCAGCAGGTCTTTCGGAGTATCGATGGAGACCGTGTCTTCGAACGTCTGCACGATCTTGCCGGTCAGCGTCGTCACGCGGCCCAGGATGTTCACTACGCCGTGCGCCACGCCGTCTTTTTCCGTGAACGTGATGTCTTTGTTCTTAAGCTGGATCGTGATGGGCACCAGCACCGTGGTATCAGTGGCCTTCACATAATCTACGGCCACATCAAACGGCATGAGGTTGTAACGGATCTTGTGATTGACGATCTCATCCAGGTCTTTGAACTTCACCGGAGGCTGGCTCATGATCTTGCCATAGCGCTCCAGGCGGTCAAACTCATTGCTCGCATTGCCCTGCGTGAACGCCCCTTGACCAAGGCGCTCCAAACCGCCGCCTGTGAAACGGTCCGCCTTGTTCGCCAGTCCCATCTGCTCGTACGTCGTCAAGCCGGCGCCAGGTACGTTCAACAATGCGTCTTTCTTTGAACGATCGATTGTCAGTTCGTACTTCCCGCACATGCAATCGTCCACGAACTCCATCTCCACTTCTTGCCCGATACCTTCGATGTACCGATAGCGCCACGTCTCGAAGGGGTACGTAGAAGTCTCGCCTCCGCCTTCTTCCTGCGGGCGTTCATACGTGCCGCCGCTCGGATGCGAATCGATCGAATCCGGCGGTCCGAACACGATGTACACGCGGCCGCGGTCGGTGCGCCATCCCGGTATGCCCGAAGCGAAATGCTCGTTCGCATATTCAATGCGTCGATAATGCTCTTCCTTGAATTCGTTTTCCACCGTATCCGGAGTGGGGTCGCGGCGCAGCCAGAACTGCTCGATGAAATTGTCGCGCTCTTCATCGTTAGAGAGCGCCTTGAAGGCCGTCATCTCTTCCGGCGTGATGATCCAGCGGACGTCGTTGTCCAGCCACTTCTTGTAGGTCTCGCCTACCTCTTGTTTGAAGCGCTTTTCGTTGCGCTTCTTCTGTTCCGGGGTCAGTTCCCTGTTCAATGGATCTTGCTGGGTGGCAGATGGACTCTTGGAATCCTTTTGCTGCTTGTCGCTTGAGTTCTGGCCTACTGCAAAACTGCTGATGAATGCGAGGGAGAGGAGGATCGAAATAAATTTAAAAGGACTAACGGACCGCATTTATTGTTGCTCCTTCACCATGCCCAAAAAGGGACACTGGCGGATAGTGATATTGTAAGTATTTGCCAATTCCAAAGCAAGCGGATTTGCCACTTAGTCCATCCACAGGGTTCCACGCAAGTTGCACAAAAAACGCGCTTTATCTCTTAGAACGATGCTTCCCCACAAGCTTGCACTTGAAATATCTCCACCTTCTTTTACCGGATGAAATTCGTCCTCTGCTCACGCTATAATCGAACCATATTCTCTAGGTAAGCGATCAGGCGTTTTGCCCCGGAATTCTGCGGCGCGAGTTCGCCTTCTTCCGCCGCCAAGGTTTTGAAACTTCCCGTCCGGTTTGCACGTACAAACAGGCAGGACCCGAGTCTAAAGAACAAATCTGCGCGCCCCGGCGTGCCTAACCCAGGACTGAACTGTTCATGAAGAAGATCATCATTATCGCTGTGATCGCCATTGTCGTTGTGGGCGTGATCGCGTTCGGCGTCACCCAAAGTCAGCGCAATGCCATCGCCGTTCAAACGGGACCGGCGGTGAAAGAAGATCTTTCCACCGTGGTCAGCGCTTCCGGTGAGATCAAGCCCAAGACCTATGTGAACGTGGGCGCCAATGCCATGGGCAAGATCACTCACCTTTATGTAAAAGAGGGTGAGCACGTGAAGAAGGGCCAGGTGCTGGCTCAGCTTGAGAACGTTCAGGCCGGCGCGGACGTTGCTGCACAAAAGGCTATGGTCAACGCCAACCAGACGGACGCAGCTGCTGCACGCGCAGCTACCGCCACGAACATTGCTGACTACAACCGCGCTAAGGCGGATGCCGAACGCACGAAGCTGGATTACGACCGCGCTTTGGGTCTGTATAAGGATCAGCTCATAGCCAAGGCTGATTTCGATACCAAGAAGGCCGCGTGGGAAGTAGCAGAGGCGCAGGTAGTTCAAGCCAAAGCCCGCATAGATCAGAGCAAGGCCCAGGAACAATCGGCCGTGGGCCACATTGACCAGGCCCGTGCCACACTGACCCGGGCCTCTGACGTCCTCGACAAGACCATTTACTCCGCTCCCTATGACGGCGTCATCACCAACCTCCCCGTCCGCGAGGGCGAAACCGTCGTTATGGGTATTCAAAACGCCCCCGGCAGCACCTTGATGACCTTGGCAGATCTCTCCGTGATCACCGCAGAAGTCATGGTGGACGAGACTGACATCGTGAATGTGAAATTGAATCAACCTGCCGATGTAACCGTTGACGCTATCCCCGGTAAAGTATTCAAAGGCCACGTCACTGAGATCGGAGACAACGCTGTCCTCCGCTCCACCGGCGTCGCCACCACTCAGACCACCGGGGGAAGCCAGGAGGCGAAGGACTTCAAAGTCGTTGTAACGCTCGACAATCCGCCGGACAACCTCCGTCCCGGACTTTCCACCACGGCCAAGATCACGACCGCGGCCAAGTCCCAGGTGTTGGCGATTCCCATCCAGGCTCTGACCATCCGCACGCAGAAAGACCTGGAGACCAAGCCTGAAAGGTCCGGCTCCGCGCAGGCTGCTGCACCGCCTGCCGCCGGCGCCAAAAAGGACGAAGAGATCCAAGGCGTATTCGTTATCAATAAGCAGGGTGGCTCAACCAAAGTGAAGTTTGTTCCGGTCAAGACCGGCATCACCGGCGCCACGGATATTGAGGTCACAGAGGGCTTGGCCCCCGGCGACCAGATCGTTACCGGCAGCTATAAGGTCCTGCGTACACTGAAGAACAATGCTACGGTCAAGATTGATAATTCCGTGGCAAAGAAAGACGACAGCAGTTCCTAACCCCCGGAGCTTCAGCGAGTCTAAGAGTGGGGAACAAAAACGCCGCGGTCTTCGTTACATAGGGTATGAAGACCGGCGAGGCGCGCAACCCAGGCCTTGAACGCAGGAGAACCGCATGGCAACCTATGCACCAGTACAAGAGACGCAGACGCATGAGGAACGATTCATGACCCCACCGGCAGAGTGCATCATCAGTGTGCAGGATCTTTGGAAGACCTACGAGATGGGGTCTGAGCAGGTGCACGCCCTTCGCGGCGTCGATATCCGCATCGATCGCAATGAGTACGTTGCCATTATGGGACCCTCCGGCTCCGGTAAATCCACGCTGATGAATCTGATCGGCTGCCTCGACACTCCGACGCAGGGCAAGTATTGGCTCAACGGCCATCTAGTCTCTGAACTCGACGACGATGAACTCGCACGCATCCGCAACAAAGAGATCGGCTTCGTCTTCCAGACCTTCAACCTGCTGGCTCGCGCCACGGCTCTGCACAACGTCGAGTTGCCTCTGATCTATAACGGCACGCCCGCGTCAGACCGCATTGAAAAAGCGAAACAGGCGTTGCGCCAGGTCGATCTTGAATCCCGCATGGGCCACAAACCCAACGAACTCTCCGGCGGACAACGCCAGCGCGTAGCCATCGCCCGCGCTCTGGTCAACGACCCGTCCATCATCCTGGCCGACGAGCCCACCGGCAACCTCGACTCCCAGACCGGCAACGAGATCATGGCGCTGTTTGATACGCTCCACTCGCGCGGCAACACCATAGTCCTCGTCACCCACGAACCCGACATCGCCGAGTACGCGCACCGCGTCATCTACATCAAAGACGGCAAAGTCCACCGCGACGAGCGCAAAGGCCGCACGGCAGCACCCACCGCAGTCACGAAGAACTAGCCGGCAGTCACCAACGCTGTCTTCTCAGTTGTAAGAAATCGGTTCATCATGCAAAAGCCTCCTGAGATTCAGGAGGCTTTTTTGCGTGAGGCGAGTGGCGAGCGGTGGCCCACCCCTTCACACGTTCATCTCAATAAATCTTCATGATGGTATTGTGCCCCACCCTTATCGCCTTCTTTTGGCGATAGGGTGGGCACGATGAAAGTTGCATCCACCACGACAGATTCCACCAACAGTTGTACTATCACGCATCATGCCTAGCGGCCTCCGACGCTACCCTGACGCGCACTGCCTTCACTTCATCACCTTCTCCTGTTATCGCCGGCAAAAGTTTCTCAACACCGCGATCACGCGTGACCATTTCGTTCGGGTCCTTGAATCCACACGCCAGTGGTACGCCTACTATGTGGTCGCGTTCGTGGTCATGCCCGAGCACGTCCACCTGCTCATCAGCGAACCCGAACGAAAAACCCTTCCTGTTGCCATCCAGATGCTGAAGCAAAGCGTCTCGCGCAAGGTCGGCGAAGGGCGGTTCTGGCAAGTCCGTTACCACGACGAGCTAGTTCATGATCAGGATCATTACACCCAAGTTCTGGGCTATATTCATCGCAACCCCGTGAAGCGAGGGTTGGTCCAGCGCCCCGAAGATTGGAAGTGGAGCAGCTTCGATCATCACGCAACCGGAGTGGACTGCGGCGTGGAGATTGAGTCGGAATGGACAGGCCGGCGTCGCGAGCGCATGGGTACGGCCCCTCGCGTGGTCGAAAGAGATAGCACCCACCCTATCGCCAAAGAATTGCGATAAGGGTGGGGCACGAAACATTATGAATATCGAGGACGATAACAACGGAAAGGGTGGGCCACCAACCGGGGTTCAGACCGAAGACATCGTTGGAGGATAAATGGCTCTTCTTTTAATTGCGATTTTCAGTGTAGCTCGCTTCGCGCTGCCTCCGCAGTCCGACATTGAACGTCCTCGGGTTCAGATGCGAACTTGCGTCCCAAGTCACTACAAGCAAGGTCCGAGCAATGATGTTCGAGATAAACTTATCCGCGCCATCACACGTTGTGATGTGGAACAAGTGCAGTCACTCTTAAGCGCTGGTTTGAATCCTAACTACGCGCGATCCAACGAAATGGTGCAGGAAGAGCTCACTCCTTTGCGTTATGCGTTTATGAGTAATTTTCGTCCGGCAATCACCGAACTCATTAAACATGGAGCAGATGTAAATCTGCCTGATGCTGATGGCGAAGGGGTAATGACCTCAGCGGCGTCCATCGGAGACGTCGAGGTGCTTCGTGAGGTGTTAAAAGCTGGTGGGAATGTAGAAAGCAGAGACAACGGGGGAGATTTTCCCTTAGATCTTGCGGCAGGATCGGGAAACATCGAAGCAGTCAAGGAACTAATCAGCGCCGGTGCTAAAGTTAATAATTCTACGGTCCATGCTGGCGTGACGCCATTAATCAGCGCAGCCTCTAGACTGCACCTGCAGACTGTCAAAATTCTTCTTGCCGCTGGGGCAGATGCTTGCAAACGCGATAAAGATGGGCATACCGCGAGAGATGCTGCGCTTCACCCGCTTTCTGCGGAACCTGATGCCCAGCGACAAGCTGTGGTTCTGGAAGCTTTGCCTGAACACTGTAGGGATTGAGAAAACGAGGGCTTTCTGACTCGGACCCCGACTTACCATGGTAATGACTAAAGCTATCTTAAAAGCCAGCCGGGCGCTCCACTGATCGCAAAACCCAACTCGTGGTGCCCCATAGATTCTCGACAGCCTCACCGTCGAGAATCTGTAAGTATCAACGAGCGCGGTGCGACCACGACCAGCCCGAAAAATCTTCCCCCTCCCTCTTGACTTAGAGTGCTAACTGGATCGGTCATGCATCGTGATTCCGAAGAAAACAAAAGGGCACGGCCGAAGCCATGCCCTTTGCAAGAATCCTCTTAGGCTACTAAGCGATCTTGCGGCGAATAAGTGTTCCCAGACTCAACAGGCCGCTGCCCAGAAGAAGCAAGCCGGCTGGTTCGGGTGTCGCGATGTACTCCTGCGGACTGCTGGTTTGCAGCGGGTTCGTGCCCGCCCCGTCCTTCAGGTCATTCGGCGTGATGATCACGTAGTTGGCGGTGTTCACGCTGTTATAGTTGCTGGCCATCTTCGCCAGGTTGAACCAGTTGGTCGCGTTGGCGTCGATCGCCAGACTGGAATCGAAGATCTTCCATGCGGCAAAATTGATGGCATCCGCGGCTCCGGGATTTGCCTGGAACTGGGAGAACAACCAGAACAGTTCCTTGTACGCGGTTTGAACCGCTGCCAGGCTGCCCAGCCCGACTCCGCCGTTCGCCACCGAGGCGCCCGCGCGGGTCAGCTGCCAGTTCGCGGTCAGGTCGGCGTATGAGAAGACCGTGCCCTGCCAGGTCTCTCCCACTACCACTTCATGCGTGTAGTCGTCGCACATGGCGGTGAAGCTGGCGCTGCCATTCACGCTGAGGAAGTACGGCACGGTGTACACGCCGTTCTGTTGGTTGCCGCTCACGCCCGTGAGTTTCACGGTATCGGCCGACGCTGCAACGCTCAGCAGCATGATTGCCGCGAGGGCTGAGATTAAGGTTCTGGAGACTTTCGACATTCGTTCGTTCCTAATGACTCAAGTTTGACCGCTTACTTCGATTACCTTAGTGCAACCTTAATGCCATAGTATTCGCTGTAACGTATTGATTCCATTGAGGCATAGCGTTCCTAGGAGTGCAAAGATTTGCGCTTTGTCTACATAATTGTCCTTTTGTAAAGCCGCTAGACTTTATTTGTGTCAGTGCTGACACGCTGAGTTATTTCGCACACGCTTTACTCGGCTGATTACTGTCGTAAGTCGTTTGCTTTCAATGCGTAACCGCTTGGCCTGCTCCGTGCAATCTGCATAAGCGCAAGCAGCACCAAGGAGAAAGCAGATGCGGCGGCTCAGCGAGATCCAGAGAGTAAAAGCAATAACGGCAGCACTCATAGCAGCAATCATGATGCTTACCCCCGCGAAAGTTCTGGCCTTCCAGACCAGTGTTCCTGCGGTGAAGGCACAACAGAGCGCACCGCAGGCCGCAACGAGCAGGGTCCAACGCCAGATCATCGTCAGCCTCCCGGACAAGCGATTGGCCCTGCTCGAAGACGGCAAAGTCTTGAAGACCTATCGCGTCGCAGTCGGCGCGGATGTAAGCCGCAGCCCCGAAGGTGACTTCACCGTCATCAACCGCATAGAAAATCCCACCTACTACGCGCCGGGAAAAGTGATCGGCCCCGGCAAAGACAATCCGGTGGGCACGCGCTGGATGGGACTGAACAAGAAAGGCTACGGCATTCATGGCACAAACGTGCCCAGTTCGATCGGCAAAGCCGCTTCTCATGGATGCATCCGCATGCGGCAGCGCGACCTGGAAGAGTTGTTCGCGATGGTCCGCGTGGGAGACAAGGTGGAACTCCGCAATGTGCAGATGGCCGCATTGCTTGAAAAGGCACTGGGACCGCAAGTGCAGCCTGATGCTCCTGCGCTGGCGGCCAATACCGGAAACGCGGTGACAGTGAATGCCACGCCGGCGATCGTGACCAGCGAAGAGCAGCAGTGATATGAACCCGCCTGTCGCTCAACAACGAGATTGAGCGATAAGGCGGGGGTGAGTTTTGAAGTTTGAGTTCAGGGATCCTGAGGGGTCCCGACAAGGAGCAACACCATGCTATTCATTAAGTACCTGCTGATGTCACTGGGGTTGGGAATGTATGCACTCGCGGCCGGCCTCGCGATCAACAACTTGTTGCAGATCATTTATTACAAGCGCCGCCCGCTTGCTGTTCCCGTCGGCGATCAACCACCGACTGATGTTGAACTGCCACGCGCGCCGAAGCTTGAGTGGGATTTCATCCGCAAGCTCTGCATCGCGGGCTGTATTCCTGTCCTTCTCGCGCTGAGCATTGAAGTTGTGCCCAGCGGCATGGGCGGAGTGCGTGTGAGCCAATTGAGCGGGACGAAGGCCGGAACGCTTTATCCGGGCGTCCACTTCGTGATGCCTCTGATCGACCGCGTGGCGCTCTTCAATATCAAGGACCAGGTCCTCACGACCTCGACTGCAAAAGAACTTGCGGAAGGCGCGGCCGGTTCCGAAGCCAAAACCTCCAAAAGCGACGTCTTCAACGTGCAAGCGCGCGAGGGCCTCACGCTCGGCCTGGCCATCACCGTGCGCTACCGCCTTGACCCGAAGAAGCTTGATTTCATTCAAAGCAATCTGCCGTTGCCGGTGGAGAAGGAGATCGTTCCGCCGGTCGTGGCCAGTGTCTTTCGCGAGGTAGTGCCGAATTTCACCGTGCGTGAAGTCTTCGCCGCCCGCCGTGAAGAGATCCGCAAGATGGCTGCAGACCGCATCACGGAAAAGCTTGCGCAGGATGGCATTGAAGTTAAGGAAGTGATGCTGCGTGACATCCAGTTGCCGCCTGAATACGCCAAGGGATTGGAGAGCATTCTTCTGAAAGAACAAGAGGACGAGGGCCTGGGTGTTGAGACTGACATGAAGCAGAAGCAGGTGCGCATCGCAGAACTGGAAGCCGAAGCCGCTAAGGCGCGCGATGTGAAACGCGCAGAAGGCGAGGCCGCGGTCCGCGTGCTGCAAGCCAAAGCCGAGTCAGATGCGATGCAATACACGCTGCCACTCAAGGAAAAACAGATCAAGCAGACTCAGCTTGAGGCGGAGGCGCGCAAGGAGTCCACATTGAAGAATGCAGAAGCGCAGGCCGGAGCAAAGGTGATCGATAGCAAAGCTGAGATGGAGCGTCGCGACCTGCTGGCGCAGTCGGAAGCTAAACGCATTCGACTGGTAGCCGCCGCCGATACGGAACGCATGCAGCAAGAAGCCGTGCTGCTCAAGCAGAATCCCCTGCTCATCAACAAGATCATCGCGGAGCGCTTATCTGACAAGCTGCAGATCATGATGGTGCCGTCCGACGGAAAGTTCTTCTTCAACGACGTGCTGAAGGGCAACACTCCGATGGCTATGGCTGCCCAGGCTGACGACGCCGAAGGCAATGACCCAAAAGACGGCGGTGAAAACGATAGTGATCTGTCGCAGAAGCCGGTGCCTCCGCCACAACGAAACTTCTTCAGCCGCAAACACTGATTTTTTCTCTAACGAGTTTCGCCGGTAATCCAAAACCGTGCCGCCCATGACTTCCGCCGAAGCACGGGCCGCACGGAACCGGCGGAGAAAGACCAGGGACACAAATGAAATGCATCGTGGAAACGACCTCCGATAGCGGCAAACTCGCATGCTATACTTCGCCCCTCGCACAAATGTTTGTCTCTCTGCGCCGCGCGTCAGCATTCATATTCCTCTGCTTCGCATTTGTGTTCTTCCAGTGTGCGACTGCCGTTGCCCAGGACACCCCAAACCCTTTCGCCGCAGAAGCTTCGCAATTAGTCCATCAGGTCTTGGAACGTGCGGGCTCGCCGGGATTCGTGACGCTTGATGTCGCCAATGAATCGTCGCTAAGCGCAATGGAAGTCGCCGCCGCACGCAAGGCCATCGAAGCCGAACTCCGAGCGGCGAACGTAAGGCTGGTGAAGCCGGAACGCGCCGTTGCCGAGATCACCGTGACCATCTCTGAAAATCTGCAAGGCTTGCTTTGGGTCGCGGAGATAAAGCAAGGACTAACGACGCAGACCGTGATGTTGCAAAGCGGACATACCGCTACAACCACCGCAGTCCGAATGCCGAGCCTGCAACTGAGAAGAACTCCGGTCTTTGCAGCATCAGACGACACGCCGATGCTGGATTTTATTTTGACGGATGCGAAGCTGCTTTTTATACTTCGCGGCCAAAGTATCACCGCTTATAAATGGGATGGCGCGCAGTGGAAGCAGATCAATGCAGTGAACATCGAGCGTTCCACGCCTGCTCCCCGCGACTTGCGCGGGCATCTTGTATGGCAGCCGTCTCAGCTTCTGGCCTATCAAGCGGGAGTGCAGTGTACGGCGCCTCTTGGACCCGACGGAGTTTTTGCCGGCATTCAATGCCGCGAGGTTGACGACCCGTGGCCGCTTGACAATTCTTTCGATGCCTTCTTCTCATCCAACCGCAATTTCTTTAGTGGGATCATAAGAGGCGCAAATGCGAATAGCGCGGTCAAGTCCCTGGAGGTCTCACTTCCACCTTTCTACTCTGCTTCCGCCCTCGGTGACGTCAATGCCAGTTGGATGTTCACCGGTACTGATGGCCGCGCACGCTTGTACTCGTCGTTCACCCAGCAGCCTCGCGTCTACTCCGGTTGGGGCAGCGACATCGTTTCTGTTCACTCTGATTGCGGTTCGAAGTGGCAACTCCTGGTATCGAAGCCAGGTGACCGGTCGCAGCCGGACGCAGTGCAGGCTTTGGAGATCGCGAGCGGGGAGCCGGTGCCGGTCAGCTCAGCTTTAGAAATGTCAGGAAGCATCACGTCCATGTGGCACGCGCAAGATGGCTTAACAGCGAATGTGATTACAAGAGATCCCATGAGCAGGAGATATGAAGCTTCAACCATTACTATCGATTGCCGTTAGTCTTTCGCTCGGTGCGACCGCCGCTCTAGCGGGGACGCGTCCACACTATGGTGGGACTCTTCGCGTACAGTCACGGGATTCTGTCACATCGATCGAGAATGTTTGGGTGTTGCCGCAAACCGTGTTACAGCAGCAGTTGTCCGAACTATTGTTTGACCGGCTCACGGCGGTGGACGATGCAGGAGTGGCCCACGGTTCGCTCGCGTCATCCTGGCGAAGCGATCAGCAGCAACGTGTTTGGGAGTTTGAGATCCGTTCCGGCGCAACTTTCTCTGACGGGTCGGCGGTGACTGCGCAAGACATCGCTGCCTGCATCGCGAAAGTGGCGCCCCAATGGAAAATAACAGCCAACGCGCAAAGTGTGACTGTGGAAGCAGACAGCGCGATACCGCACCTTCCTGAATTGCTCGCATTGCCGGAGTTCTCGATCATTAAGCTCGACGCCGAGAAGAAGGTCATGGGCTCGGGGGCGTTCCGTGTTGATGTCTTCCAAGCTGCGCGCCGCATCTCCCTAGTGGCGAATGATGATTATTGGGCAGGTCGCCCCTACCTCGACAAGATCGAGATCACAATGGGCGGCTCCGTACGCGAACAGTTGATCAACCGCCGCTTGGATCAGGATGACGTGGCGGAGCTCACGCTCGACCAGGCGCGAGCGGTAGGCTATGGCACGCAAGCCAATCCCGGCAGTCTGCCGCCGCAGCGCATGGCTGTTCCGCGTCCGGGGGACCTGTATGCGCTGGTGTTTTTTCGCGACCTGCCTTCCGTGGCCCCGGGGACAAGAGCGAACACTTCCGCTGACGATGGGCGCATCGACCAAGCCATTGCGCTGACGATCGATCGCGCTTCCATCAGCCGCGTGCTGCTACAAAAGCAAGCGGATGCGGCCCCGGCGTTGCTTCCGCAATGGTTGACGGGATATGAATTTCTCTTCGAATCACAGCCGGACCCTGACCAAGCACGCAAGCTGCGGAATGATGCCGTCCGCGCCGCTGCGGTGTCTATACCATTTGCGTACGATTCGGGCGACAACATTGCGCGCGCTATCGCCGAACGCGTTGCAGTAAACGTGCGCGAGGCCAACATCACGTTGCAAACATTTGGCGGGAAGAATTTGACGCTCGATTCGGCAACTAACACCGGCGCACAAGTCGCCTTAATACGGCTGCCACTCGCATCTCCTTCGACGGTCGCGGCTTTATTCGATCTGGAAAGGCGCGCCGGGATCGGCCCGGCTGTCACCGCACAGACTGAATCCGCATCGTCACCTGAAAGCAGCCTTGCCGCTGAGCGTGCCGCTCTGTCCAGTTTCCATATCATTCCCGTGGTTCACGTGCCGCAGGTCTATTGGTTGAATCCGCGCGTGCGCGATTGGACTACGCCTGCCAATGGCGGATGGCGTTTGCAAGACGTGTGGTTGGAAGGTGAGCGGCCATCTTCCTCGCCTGTGGCTGTGCTGCGATGACGCTATCTTTTCGCGCGCGGCTGATCGCCATGATAACTTTCACCGTTGCTATAACGGTGGTTCTTGTAGCGTGGTTAGTGGAATCGAACTTGCGCCGGTCGTTCGAGCTTTCCAACGCTGCGCGCACGAACGCGCTGGTGGAACAGTTCAACAGCGGCTTCCAGCAACGGGGCGAGCAGATCGCACAACGGATCGAGACTGTCGCCAATTCCGAGTCAATGTTACGGATTGCATTGGCCGCAGCGCAGTCGCAACCTGACCTCTCACCGTTCGTGAATGAGGCCCAGCCCCTTGCCGCTGATCACCAGCTCGAGCTGCTGGAAATCCTCGCGCAGGACGGCACCATCATCTCTTCAGCGCAATGGCCCGCTCGCTTCGGCTATAGAGAGACTTGGCTGGCGGTCCTCAATAAGGATGACCTGCCTAAGAAGGGCTTTCTCAAACGAGAATCTTTACCTGAAGGTGAACAGCTTGCCCTCGTCGCCATTCGTCAACTGAAAGTTCGCAATGTCATCCTTTATATAGTGGGAGGGCAGAAGCTGGATGAGAAGTATTTCCAGTCCTTCCAGGCGCCGCTGGGACTTCGCCCGATACTTTATCGCTATCCGGGCATTGGCGGCGGTTTCTCTCCTACGAACTTCATTTCAATCTCTGCTGCGCCCGATTCCGCAACGGTGAACAAGGCAAGCCCGGAGTTGCAATCGCCAGAAAAGCTCGAGCCGTTGATAGAAGAAGTGCAGAAACAACATGTCCTCTCGCGTGACACTAAGCTCACACGCACCATCGAATGGACAAATAACCCAGAAGACGGCGAGACCATCCACACCGACGCGCTCGTGGGCAATAACAACGAATTGCTTGGAGTGCTGTTTGTGGCCACGCCTATGCGCGAGCAGATTCGCCTCGCGGGGCATGTCCGTAACGTGGCGATCGCCGTCGGGATGGCGGGAATCCTCTTTGGCGTGCTGCTGAGCATGTGGATGTCACGCCGCATCACACGGCCGCTCGAAGAACTCGCCGTTGCTGCCACGCAAGTGGCCCACGGTGATTGGAGCGCACACGTCGCGGAGACTTCGTCAGATGAAGTCGGCCAGCTAGCTGCAGCCTTCAATCGAATGACCCATGAGCTCATAGCACAGCGCGAACAGCTGATTCAAACGGAGCGGGTGGCCGCGTGGCGGGAACTCGCCCGTCGCCTCGCACATGAGTTGAAGAATCCGCTTTTTCCTCTGCAGATCACTGTGGAGAATCTGTTGCGCGCCCGCGAACTAGGCCCAGAGCAGTTCGATGAAGTATTCCGCGAGAGCACTGCAACGCTGCTCGCGGAGCTTTCCAATTTGAAGAACATCGTTGGCCGCTTCAGCGACTTTTCCAAGATGCCGACTCCGCAGTTCCAAAATGTGGATCTCAATAACCTATTGCACGAGGTTGCACAGCTTTACCAGGCACAGATCGCACGCAATAGCGCGCTGAGTGTGGGCTGGTCTCTTGCCGAAGAACTACCCAACATCAACGCCGATCCCGTCCTGCTTCGCCGCGCAATCGAAAATCTCGTGCTCAATGCAATGGATGCAATGGCGGATGGCGGCATCCTCACCTTCCGCACGGCGCTGAATCGAGAAGAACATCGCGCCATCATTGAAGTCGCCGATACCGGCGCCGGTCTCACCCCCGAAGAATGCGAGCGCCTCTTCACTCCTTATTACACGACAAAACAGTTCGGCACCGGACTTGGCTTAGCGATCGTGCAGTCGGTTGTAGCTGACCACGGCGGCACAATCACAGTTTCAAGCGCGAAGTCTGCCGGCACCACGTTCCATATCGAACTGCCCATTCGCGCGAAAGACTCAGTGTCATAGAATCCTCATATGCCGCAGGCCGCCCGATTACTGATCATCGATGACGACGCGAACACTCTCGCATCCCTCTCGCGCGCTTTTCGCCTAGCTGGACACGAAGTCACGGTTTGTGACAATGCCGCGCGTGCGCTTGAGCTCCTGAAGAGTGAGCCCTTCGACTTGATTTTCTCTGACGTAGTGATGCCGAACAAAGACGGCCTCGCCTTGCTGGCTGACATCAAAGCTGCGGCCGTGCCTACGCCTGTGGTGATGATGTCCGGGCAAGCTCACATCGAGATGGCTATCAAAGCCACCCGGCTTGGTGCCATTGATTTTTTAGAAAAGCCTATCTCCACCGACAAGCTTCTGCTGACCGTGCAGAACGCGATGAAAGTGTCGCGGCTGGAAGAGGAAAATGCATCGCTACGCCAGAAGCTCGGGGGTACCGAGATCATCTTCCGCGGCGAGTCCATGCGCAAACTCATGGCTCAAGTCGAGCGTGTGGCCGCGAGCGAATCGCGTGTGTGTATCCTCGGCGAGACGGGCACGGGCAAGGAGTTGATCGCGCGAACACTGCATGAGAAGAGTCCACGCGGCAAGACCGGGGGACCGTTCATCACGTTGAATTGCGCGGCAGTTCCGGCGGAATTGATCGAATCCGAGTTGTTCGGTCACGAGAAAGGTTCATTCACCGGAGCAGGAGCACGCCACATCGGCAAAGTGGAGCAGGCCAACGGCGGCACGTTGTTCCTTGACGAGATCGGCGACATGCCTCTCAACATGCAGGCTAAGCTGCTGCGCGTTCTTGAGCAAAGTGAGGTTGAGCGCATCGGCGGCGATAAGCCTGTGAAAGTAAGTGTGAGGGTAGTCGTGGCCACGCATCGGAATCTGGAAGAGCAAGTGAGAGCGGGTTCGTTTCGCCAGGACTTATTCCATCGCATTTATGTCTTTCCGGTTGCGCTTCCGCCCCTACGCGAACGGCGTGAGGACGTCCCTGCGCTGATCGAGCACTTCGCCGCGCAGATCACCAAACAAAACGGCTGGAAGCCGATCGCCTTTGCGCCTGATGCGATCGAGCGCCTGCAATCGTTGCCGTGGCAGGGAAACATTCGCGAGCTGCGCAATGTTGTAGAACGATTGCTGCTCTTCTCTGAGAATGACACTGTGAACGCTGACACCATTACCAAAGCACTGCCGGCCGTTGGCGACCCCTCCGTAGGGAGTTCTAACGCCACTGGCTCAGCAAACCTCTCTTCACGGGTCGAGCAGTTCGAGCGCGAGCAGATACTGGCCGAGATCAAACGCCAGAACCATCACATCACTAACACCGCTAAGGCGCTCGGCCTCGAACGCAGCCATCTATATAAAAAATGTCAGCAACTCGGCATCGATCTGGCCGAACGTAGAAAGAACTGATTGTACATTTTGTACGTTTGTAATATTTGTACGTTATGAATAAGACGAAGAAGAAAAGCGTGAGCGCGACCGCGGCCCGTCAATCATTCTCTGAAAGCCTCAACCGCGCCGCTTATGGCGGAGAGCGTGTCGTGATCCGCCGGCATGGCAAAGAGATTGCTGCGGTTATTCCTATTGAGGACCTCCGCTTGATCGAGGATGTAGAACACAAAGAGGATGCACGCCGGGCGCGTTTGGCGCGTAAAGAGAAGGGCACTGTGGCCTGGGAAGTGGTGAAGGCCGGTTGGCGACGCTGATTCCTTGGCCTACTCCATTCAATTCGTGCCTTCGGCGCGCAAGGCTATCGACTCTTTGCCTAAGGGAATCCGAGATCGTATCGCGAAGAAGATCGACGCGTTGGCCCGAGATCCATTCCCTCCTGGTTCCAGACAACTAACCGGTGACAAAGCATACCGGATTCAGGTCGGCGACTATCGAGTGATCTATGATGTCACTCACAAAGTGCTCGTCATCTTGGTTCTTCGCGTCGCTCACCGCAAAGACGTCTATCGCTGACTCAACAAAAAACGCCCGGCTCAGTGCCGGGCGTTAAGCTTTTCTAGAAACAAGAAACTAAAAACTGATTCTCTCTAATGCACGTCAAACTGCTCTTGATGTTGCGCTGGATCGTTCTTCACGAGGATGGTTTTCTTGGTAAGTTCTTCCATCTCCAGCAGCCACTTGCCGCCATTTTCTTTGAGCGCCTTGCCAACTTCAGGATTCACGCGCAGCGTGATCTGGTGGTTGTCAAAGTGCTTCGCCATCTTGCGCAACTCAACGTAAATCTCATTGCAAACGGTGGCCACACTCTTGATCATGCCTGTGCCCGTACAGTAGGTGCATTGCGTACCCAGCGTGCGTTCCAGTGACTGTTTCACGCGTTTGCGCGTGATGGCCACCAGGCCAAAATCGTTGAACTGCAGGACCTTCGATGGTGAGCGGTCTGAACGCAAAGCCTCTTCCAGAGCTTGCATCACCCGCTGGCGATTCTTACGCTCGTCCATGTCAATGAAGTCGATCACGATGATGCCGCCGAGGTCGCGCAGCCTGATCTGTCGCACGATCTCTTTGATGGCATCGATGTTCGTCTTCACAATCGTGTCTTCGAGGCGCGCCGTCTTGCCCACGTATTTGCCGGTGTTGATGTCAATGGCCACCAACGCCTCCGTCTGGTTGATCACGATGTAGCCACCACTCTTCAGCCAAACTTTCGATTTCAGCGCCTTATTGATCTCATCCTGAATACTGAATTCTTCGAACAGCGGCACTTCTTTTGAGTACAGCTTCACGCGACGCACAAGCGACGGCTGGAACCGGCTGGCGAAGCGCAGAATGCGTTCGTATTCAGCTTCGTTGTCCACCCATATCTGCGAGAAAGTGGTCGTTACCTGATCGCGCAAGATGCGCTCCACCAGGTTGAGGTCGTGATAGATCAGTGCCGGCGCTTTCGATGTCTCGGCGCGCTGCTTGATCTCGCCCCAGAGGTTGATCAGGAAACGGATGTCGGCGCGCAAATCTTCTTCGCTCGCTCCGGCTGCGGCCGTGCGCACGATAAATCCACCGTGCGACGTACCTTTCTCACTGATGAGAATGCGCTTCAGTCGATGGCGTTCTTCCTCTGAGCCGATCTTGCGCGAGACGCCGGTGTGATTCACGGTCGGCATGAACACCAGGAAGCGTCCGGGCAGCGCGATGTGACTGGTGATGCGCGCGCCCTTTTTCGCCATGGGCTCTTTCGCGATCTGGACGAGGATCTCTTGTCCCTCTTTGAGCAGCTCGTTGATCTGCGGCATCGGGCCGCGTGGAATATTGCGGCGCGGACCGCCGCCACGCATCGGGCGGCCACCTCCACGTTGCGGACGTCCTCCACGACGATATCCGCCCCGATCGCGGCGACCGCGTTCGTATCCGCGTTCGGTCTTCTGCTGGAAGCTTGCGGTGTGCGAAGGCCCACGCATCTCCGCACGACCAACATAGTTCGGGTCCTCAGGATCGGATTCCGGGTCGTCGAGCTCAGGCCCCTGGTAGCCACCCTCGAGCGTGAACGCTTCTTCCGGCTCTTCGACCTCTTCTGATTCGCCGTCCTGCGCGCTCGGTTCTTCACGCTCTTCGCCCTCATCCTCTTCTTCGGCTTCGTCCGCCTGATAAGCTACGGGCTTCGTCGGGTTGCGACTCTCCATCAGCGCCGCAGCCAAACCTTCGCTGGCGGCTATGAGCTTCTGCTCCTGATCTTCCTCTTCTTCTTCAAGCGTCTCTTCTTCGAGCTCTTCGAACTCAGAGTCATCGAATTGCTCCGCTTCTGAATCGCCGTAATGTTCTTCTTCGGCGATCTCTTCTTCTTCGATCACTCCAGCGCCCGGACTGAATTTATAGTCGCCGCGCGAATCGTCCGGGGCAGTCTGCTCAAGAGGCTGAGCATGTTCCTGCTCATGGCGATGCTTCTCGGCTTCCACGTGATGAGCATGAACGTCATAGCCATCTTCGTGAGTTGCTTCGCTGTGCGACTCTTCCGACTCGGTCGTTCGCTTTGGTTCTGGCTTAGCTGCTTCGACTCGTGACTCCTCGTGATGTTCCGGTTGGCGATTGCGATACTTGGCAATCGATTCGCCGGCTAGCACGCCCGCGGACAGCGAAGGAGTCGTGATCGCTACTTCGGTCGAAGGTCGGGGCGCGACCTTTTGGAAACGCGAAGGCGCCTCTGGTTCGGCCTTTTGTTCGGTGCTCGCCGCTTCGGGCCGCGGATTGTATTTCGCAAGCGACTCGCCCGGCAGTACGATGCGCTGTGACTGGCGTTGCTCTGAACGTTCGGGTCTGCGTTCGCGCTCGGGACGCCGCTCCCGCTCAACTTGCCTCGCCGGTTGCTGTTCTTCCTGGCGCTTGGGGTTGGCCTCTTGTTGAGTCCCAGTTCCGGCAGTCAGAGTTTCGACCGACTCCGGCTCGAAGTCGTCATCCTCACCACCGGTGGCATCATGCTCCAGGGAGAAGCTAGTCTCTTGTTCTCCGTCGTGCTCTTCGCGCTGAGCCACAGCGGAAACATCATGCGCTGATTCTTCGACATCAGAAGCTTCGCCTTCCGCCTCCGTCGCCTCGCCATCCGCCGGTGTTTGCGCAAACTTTGATTCGTTCAGGAAACTGCGTCCGCGACGGCGTCCACGACGCCCTCTCCAACGGCGCGGCAAACGATCGCCGCCTTGACCTTGCTGCGTTGGCTGCTCCTGCTGCTCTCCGCCAGCCGCCTCGGGTTGTTGCCCTTCTATTTGCTCGGCCTGGTCCCCGACAACAGTCTCTTCAAAGTCCTCCCCGCCAGCCGTCTCTTGCGACTCTTCACGAGACTGCTGCGCCTCGGAAGCCTGCGCGGAGCGGTTCTGCTCGAACCTCCGTCCGCGTCCGCG
>JAICWB010000214.1 GCA_025935035.1 Terriglobales bacterium | reverse complement strand
GACATTCAAGACCGTGCGATACCCGGAATCCAGTTTGCGTTCGCGTGCCAGTTTGGCGGCCGTCAATTGCAAGTAGCCGAGGATTTCGGCTTCGTGCGGTTCGGCCTCTCTTAGGCCGACAATGTGTTTCTTCGGAATGATTAGAACGTGCGTAGGCGCTTTGGGGTCGATGTCTTCAAAGGAGAAGATGCGTTCGTCCTCATAGACTTTCTTGCACGGGATCTTGCCTTCGATGATCTTGCAGAACAGGCAGTCAGGCATGCAAAGATTTTAATCCAGCCGCACCAGGAAAACGCCGCCTTCGCTGGAGCGCACATCGCGCGCCATCTCAAAGGCTTTTGCGCGGTCATCTTGAGGAGGGCGAATGCGCACCCATTCTCCGGTGGGTCCGGCGAATTCGATTATCTTGGAGCTTTGGTATTTTCGCATCAATCTGTTCTTTAATTGCGTAGCCGCCTCAGAATCAGTAAATGCGCCGATCTGCACGCACCATCGTCCGCCGGTGTTGAGCGGAGCGGGCGTTTCCAGGAGTTCGATCTTCACCGTCGCCAGGCCCGCGCGATAGACGTCAATCGCTTTCGCGGCGGCCATGGAAAGGTCGATGACACGATCGCCGACGAAGGGCCCGCGGTCATTGATGCGCAAGACCACCGACTTCCCGGTCTTGAGATTGGTTACGCGCACGATGGAATTCAGCGGCAGAGTCTTGTGCGCCGCCGTGATCGCATTCATGTCAAATATCTCGCCGGTCGCGGCTTTACGTCCGCTGTACGGCGGACCGTAC
This sequence comes from Terriglobales bacterium, assembly GCA_025935035.1. GTDB lineage: Bacteria > Acidobacteriota > Terriglobia > Terriglobales > Acidobacteriaceae > JAICLA01. Next base: position 4,278 of record JAICWB010000214.1, on the reverse strand, counting down.
CAGCTGGCAATGCCTGTCTCCACATATAGAGGTTTAGCTTTTTTGTAGTCAGGATACTCGCGGGCGTCGACCGTAGCGGAAGGCTGGGAGGCTCGCGGGTAATCGATACTCGGCGGAGGCGGAACCCGCGCGATTTGATGATGTTTTTTGGCGCATCCGGCCAAGCTTGAGACCACGACCAGTGACGCGACGAAGCGAAAGATGAAGACACGAAGTCCTGCATGAGGGCGGCGCAACATATATAGGTTGATTATCGGAAGACGAAAATCGCGGGTCAACCAGAGTCTCAGTCTATGGCACCTAATTGGTAACACTAAGTAAGTTTTTCTTATCCTTTAGTACTAAGGTGCGGCAACTCGGGCCTGTGCTGCCGCTTCTCACAAGCATGCGACAGGAGTGTGTTTAGGCTCCGCGCCGGGCCCCGGTAATGAACCCTAGGTTGAAGTGTTTTGCATTTGTTGTAAGTTTAACGATGTTGGCAGGCGCGTGTGCCGCGCAGATATCTCGGCCATCAAATCGCAATCAGATTTTTGTTTCGTCGTGGAATCAAGCTGACAGCGCGTATGTTGCGCCGCAGACGGCAACTACAAACAATGCCGCCGATCTGCCAGACGCACCCAGCACCGCTTATTCGACTTCAAAAGACCACGGTAATCTTCACAGCGATGCCACCATGCTGAGCGAAGCGAATTGGCGTCCTCTTACGACCAAGGAAAAGTTCAAGGGCACTAGTGATGACCTGCTAAATCCCTTCACGCAGATGTCATTGCTTGCAGGCGCACGATTTTCGCAGGCCATCAATGATCGTCCCTATCTGGGGCCGGGAGTGGCGGGATATTTTCGCCGTTACGGTCTGGATACGGCCGATACCGCGAACGTGGACTTTATCCAAGGCTCGCTCTTGCCGTGGATGTTTCATGAAGACCCGCGGTACATCCCGCTGGACGAAGGCACACGCAAGCGGCGTTCGTTCTACGCTGTCAGCCGGGCCGTGATCAGCCGCAAAGATTCAGGACGCGACGGATGGAGCAAGTCAGAGGTACTGGGCGCGTTTGCCAGCTCGGGAATCTCAAACCTGTACTATGCCGGCGACCGCGATAATGGGCTGAGGGCCTCGTCCATCCGGGCTATGTCGAATATCGGCTCAAACGCGGCGATGAACCTGCTAAAGGAATTCTGGCCGGACGTGGCACACAAAGTGAAGCTGAATACATGGATCTCGAATATCGTGGAGAAAACACTCCGCACGACGACTAATTCTGATTGATGGGAACTAGTTCTGCTGCGAAGCAGGAACAGCGCGAGAGCCTATTTCCGCAAGCTGAGTGTCGAGATATCCGTCTACCCAACTGTGCAGGCGATCAAGTTCGCCGTTCGTAGCAGCAAAGCTTACACCGAATACGCGGCTATCTTTGCGCGCCCATGTTACGACACCGTTAATGCTCATGTGGGGCTCGCCGGGAAGCGCCAGTGAAAGGCGCACCGGCGAGGACGCGTTGATCTCCAGCGCGGAGATAACAGACATGCCGCCCGCACTGATCTCCTGTGTGATGGCGGATGCGCCGCCATTTCCGGTATCGATGCTTGCCTGAGTGACGAGCGGAATGCGTACGTGGCGTCGCAATTCTTTCTTCAACAATTGGAAGCTGGTGCGGATGGAACGGATCACCTGCGCACGATCCATAGGCAGGGAGAACGCTCCGCTGAGCATCACCGGAAAACTGCCAAGTTGTTTGAACTCAGTGAACAGGCCGTAGGTGATAAGCGAAGAAGTGGCTTTGCCATTCAACAAGGCATTGGCGATGCGCTCATTGTCTTTGAAGACAGGAACTACCGCACCGGTAAAGGGTTCTGTCTGTAAGCGCTGAAGTTCATCGATGCTTATGGCTTTGGTGAGGACTCCGAACTGTTTGAAGCACGAACGAAGGGTTGAGATCGTAGCTTCGTCGATGTCGACCAGTGCCACAGTGGGCAAGTCAGGCAACGGCTCTGCACTGGCGCTGGCAGAGCGCACGCGATTGCGTCCGGTGATCTTGGCGGCGTAGAGGGCTTCATCGGCAGCGCGGTAGAGGTGCTGCAGGCCGGTGCCATCGGCAGGAAACTCTGCGATGCCTGCGCTGAATGATGTGTGGAACTCGCCGCCGGCGGGTGATTGGAATGCCTCTTGCCGCCAGCTTTCCAGCAGGCGCTGCAGACGCATGGTTCCTGCGTCGCGCGTGACGCCGTACATGCCGATCACAAACTCTTCCCCGCCCCAGCGCGCGACTACGTCTTCAGAACGAAGCGAGCGCGAAAGCATACGGCCGAAACGCTGCAACACTAAGTCGCCGACGGCGTGTCCGAACTCGTCATTCACCAGCTTGAAGTGATCAATGTCGAGGATGCAGAAGGTGAACGGCTGATGCTGGCGTTCTGCGATCTTTAGGAATTGATTCAACGTGTTGCTGCTCTGGCGGCGCGTTGTGAGTCCCGTAAGCAGGTCAGACTCAAAAGTATTCTTGTTGAAGTAGTTGCGCTCCAACCGGTTCCAAACGCGCTCCATGATCTCTGTGGGCTGGAAATCAACAGGGATGAAATCATCGGCGCCGGCGGCAAAGATGTTGTGGATGGTGTCGAGGTCAGTGCGCGCCGAGATCAAGATGACAGGCACCCAGTTCCAGCGTACGTCCGCGCGCACCACGCGGCAGAGGTCGAGGCCTGAGAACTGCGGCATGTCCACATCAAGAATAAGGAGGTTGGGTGACTGCTCTTCGATGGTGTCCCAGAAGCGGACGGCGTCGTCGAGCACGGAAACGCGGATGCGTTCGGAAGAAATGGCTTGCTTGGTTTTCTCGCGAACCTGCTCTTGGTGTGACAGCACCAGCACGCGCGCCTGCAGGGTGCCTTCTTGATTCAATACGCGCGCGATGCCTTCGCCGAGTTCGCTACCTGAGAGCGGCTTTTGCAACAAGAGTCGAGTGCCGCGGCGCGCGGCTTCCACGCGAATGCGAAGGTCATCTTCCGTCAGAACCGTAATGATGGGGATGGCAGGCTCAATGGCCGCAACTTCGGTGATCAGACCGAGGGCGGCCGCGCCTAGCGGGGCGTAGTCGATCAGTACGGCATTGGGGCGCGACTTCTTCAGTTGCGCCTGAGCGTCGGGCAGGTTGGCAGCCCAGATGGCGTCAATCTCGCGTCCGGAGAGTTCGGCGATCAAAATCGCCTGGAGATCCGGGTCTGCGCCGATGATCAGAAGTGAGGGTCGTACCATTCTGTTCTCTACGGGCTATCGCCCACTTATTGCGCTGTGTCCAGCGTTTTACGGAAAGGGGAAGTACCAACAAAGGTACTGTCAGAAGGGGTCGAGGTCAATCGAGAAATGGTAAAGCAAGCTGTGCAAATGTTTGCGCAGTCCGGCGTTAGCGCTGGAGAGGGCGATTGGTGGGGCAGCGGCACTTCTGTTACCCTGCCGTGGATTCAAAATCCCGCAAAGGCCGTCACCATTATGTGCTTGAAACGTATAGCCGCTGTTCTGTCACTCGCTATTTTCGTGGTTCCGTCCTCGCTGGTCGCGCAGAAGAATAAGAAGGGCGAAGCGACTGCGGCCGCTTCGCCTTCATACAACCAACCGCAACCACAACGTGAAAATCTGGACTATGACATGTACCAGCGCATACGCGAGGAGGCTATCGGACACTCGCATGTGATGGAGTATGCCTCGGGATTGGCGGACGGGATCGGGCCGCGTCTTACCGGCTCGCCTAACGTGAAGCGCGCTAACGAATGGACTCGCGACCAATTCACCGCCATGGGATGCAATAACGCACACTTGGAAGATTGGGGCGAGTTCGGTATGGGGTGGCAGCAGCTGAACACGTGGGTGCGCATGACGTCACCGGACACGGCGGTGCTGATCGCGCAATCGCTGCCGTGGTCGCCGGCGACGAATGGCGCGGTGAGTGGACCTGCCATCTGGGCGGACATCAAAGACGAAAAAGACTTCGCTAAATACAAAGGCAAGCTCGCGGGAAAGATCGTGCTATGGGGTGACATGCGCGACGTGAAGATGGTGGACAAGCCGTTGGCTACGCGGCGCGATGACGAAGACCTGAAAAATCTCGCTAACTTCCCAACACAGAAGCCGGGCGACTTCAGCTTTGGCGACTTTCTCAAACGGCTTGAGGTGCGCGAGAAAATCGGCAAATTCTTTGCCGAAGAGAAAGCGCTTGCCGTGATCGCGCCGAGCCGCGACGGCCGCAACAATGGAGGATCGGGCGGAACTATTTTTGACGACACAGG
>JAICWB010000204.1 GCA_025935035.1 Terriglobales bacterium | reverse complement strand
CGGAGCCGGTCCGGTACATTGCCCATCCTTTCGCTGAATCCTGCCCGATATTTCCCGTGGCGTAAGGCCTGCCATATCCAATAAGGGGAAGTGACGAGCAACAGCAGGGCCAGACCGGCGCTGTAGATGAGGTACATTCGCGTAAGCGTGTATTCTAACCGCAGGTGCCAGGCATTAAGTGTTCAGCGGCAAAAGCTCTGCGCAACATTTAACGATTCGAGCGTTCAAACCATGCACATGAAAACTCCACTCATGCGTAAGTCGATTCTTTCGGCGATCATCATCCTTCTGCTGATCCTTCCCGGTAGCTTGCCGGCAAGAGACAAGACATACTCCGCGCCTCGGGCCTACAACGCCAAGACTTATCCCGCGCATGAGACTGACGACAATGCAAAAGTTTCCATCGCGGCCGATCCGTACGACATGCCGGACAAATCCGCCGCCGTTTTCATCGTGGATTACCAGTCGGTGGGTTTATTGCCTATGTACATGATCTTCACTAACGATGGCGATCAGGCTATTTCGCTCGGAAAAATGCACGTGACACTGATCACAAAAAAGCGCGTGAAGATATCGCCCTCGGCACCAGCCGACATGTATCGGCGCCTTACCCGCGCTACGCTTCGCACCGACGGACCTTCGCTCCCCTTCCCGCTTCCGCGGAAAAAGAACAAAGGCGTCACTCAGGATATTCGCGACGAGGTAGAAGGTTCGCAGTTCATGGCCAAAGCGGTAGAGCCGCACGGCACTCAAGCTGGCTTTATGTTCTTTGACGTGCAAGGAATTGAGAATCCTCTGGCGGGCGCGAAGCTGGAGATCACTGGACTCATGGACGGCAAAGGAAACGAACTTTTCTACTTTGAGATTCCCATGGAAAAGTACTTGGGATATCAACCCATCAAACCTTAAGCAACGACTTCCCGCGGCATCACTTTTCCCGGTTTTGGCTCATCCAGATACGCCCAAGGGCGTTCATGGTCATGCGTGAATATCGTGAGCCATTGTTGCGGAAGAGCTTGCGCATAGAAGCGCTTGCGACTTTCGATGGTGTCGAGGGGAAAGACGTCATAGGACATCACCCACGTAAGATCGAGATGATGGGACGTCGGAATCAGATCAGAGATGTAACAGGCTTTCTTGCCGGCACTCTCGATCATGACCGCTTGCATGTGCCGGGTGTGCCCTGGATAAACTACAACAGAGATTCCGGGAAGTATTTGCGCATTCCCGTCGAGTAGCTGCATCTGCCCGGATTGCACCAGTGGATCATAGTTATCACTAATGTAGCTGATGCGGTCGCGTTCAAGTTGCTTGCGGCCATGTTCGACCTCGCCGCGTGGCGCATAGTATTTGGCTTTCGGAAACGTCGGCACCGCCCTGCCGGATTTGTCAAAGATAGTGTTCCAGCCGCAGTGGTCAAAATGCAGATGAGAATTGATGACCACATCTACTTCCTCCGGCGAGACTTTTGCTTCCTCAAAGCTCTTTAGCAGGCGCTCCTGGGGTTCGTAAATCGCTTTGAGCTTGTCATTAAGCTTGTTCCCTATCCCGGTTTCAACCAATACCGTCTTTTCGCCGGTCCGGATGAGCACTGAGTTCAAACCGCAGGTCATAAGATTCCGGGGGTCGGGCTGGATCTTCTTGCTCCACAGCGACTTTGGCACCACGCCGAACATGGAGCCGGCGTCAAGAAAGTAGGTTCCGTCTGAAAGGATGGTGAGTTCAAAATCGCCGAGGGTAATCCGCTTAAAAGCCATAGGTATTAGGATATTCGCCCGATTGAGAGAATTTGCGGGCTTCGTTAGATTCAAGCTATCCCTATGATATTAGAGATTGTGCATCTGCTGCTGGCCGTCGCGGTCCTGGTCTTCCATAAGCGGATCGGCGATTTCATCCTCGAGCAGGAGGAGAGGTTGGCCCACCGGCTGACCCAGCGTGGCATCTTTGTGCCTCAGTTCCCCAGCCGTGAATTCGCGCATGACCTCTACTTTATTATCGGGGTAGTAGTTTCCTTGGCCGCCTTGGCTGAGATATGGATGTCTCTTCCGTAATCCGCCTCCCCCGCTGCCGGGTTTTTTTGCCGGGCCCCTTGATTTCAGCGACTCATTCCAAAGTGCTACAATCGCCTTATCCCATCCTCGCGTGCCCTTATGAATCAGGACCTGGAAAAACTCATAGAACTTGACAAGATAGGCCAGGAGATCTCGCGCCTGAAAGACGAGATCGCCACCCTTCCCAGGAAAGTGGCGGAGATCGAGGCGAAACTTAATACCGCCAAGTCTCAGGTGGAAGCTGCCAAGAGCGCCATCAAGAGTCAGGAAGCCAATAAGCGCAAGTTCGAGTCCGACATTCAAGATTGGCAACAAAAGATCTCAAAGTTCCGCGAACAATCCCTCTCAGTAAAAACCAACGAACAATACAAAGCCTTGATGACGGAGATCGAATTCGCTGAGAAGCACATCGGCGAATGCGAAGAGAAGATTCTCGTCGGAATGGAATCTTCTTCAGCCCTAAATGCCGACTTGCAAAAGGCCGAAGCGGAGCTGAAAGCTGAGAACGCGGAGATTGAGAAAGAGAAAGCGCACGTCAAGGCAGTCACGGCCGAAGATGAAAAGAAGCTTGCCGAGCTAAGCCGGCAGCGTGAAGGCATTCGCTCCGGCGTCGATTCCGCCATGCTCTCGCACTTTGAACGTATTGCTACTAAGCGCAAGGGCGCCATTGCCGAGGCCTTTGACCAGAAGTGTAGCGCCTGCAACGTGATGCTTCGTCCGCAGAAGTTCAATGAGTTGCTCTCCGGCAATGGATCCGCTACCTGTGATTCTTGCGGCCGTATCCTTTACGCCGACCCAAATCGGCAAGCAAACAAAGGGCCGTCGAAGTCGAATGAAAAGGTCTGGTATTTTCTGCCCGGCGCGGAAGAGAACAGCGGACGCTTCGCTTTATTCGCCAACTCGAAAGGTTCATGCAGCGTACGCACCTTTGACGCTGTGACTGGCCGCTCACTGGAAAAGGCCGTCAAGAAAAAACTCGGATTCCGTGAAGCTTTTGCGGATATGTTCGCGAACGCTCTTCATCTGCACCCTGAACATCTAGACATGCATCAGGATTTTGACGATCAGTTGCCGGCTGACGTGCTCGAAGAGTTCCAACTTCAAGCTCATATTTCACCGGTTCCCACGGCTCAGTAACCCATCCCCAAGATTCGGGAGGCCAATTTGTATGATTCGGCGTTGTTCCATCCTCCTTTTGGCCCTTGCGGCCACACTGCCAGTTTTCGCGCAACATTCGCAACAGCAGCAAACCGGCGCTGAGGTCTTAGTGACGGTAACGTTTGACGATAACCACCAAGTGCCGTCAATGGCGCGGATCTCATTGTTCACCAGCGCACGCATGCCCGTAGCTGAACAATTCGCCAATGACCGCGGACAAGCCTCATTTCGTGTGTCCTCCGGCAATTATCTCGTGCAAGCCACGTCACTCGAGGGTGAGACGGTGGAAAGTTCGTTCACGATTCAACCCCGCGAAGCGATGCACAGTGAGTACCTCTTGATGAAGCGCAAGTCGAAGAAAGAAGCCGACTCCCATGAAGGCTCCATCTCGGCCGCTCAATTGAATATCCCCGATAAGGCGCGCAAGGAGTTTGATAAAGGCCTAAGCGCGTTCGACAAGGATGACTTTAAGACCGCCCAACAGCATTTCGCCCGGGCAGTAGAGATTTATCCACAGTACGCTTTAGCGTTGGTGAATCTGGGCGTGATCGACATGAAAGAAAACAATATGGTTGGGGGACAACAATATTTTGAAGCAGCTATCAAGGCTGACCCGCAACTGCCCAACGGATACACCGCCTTGGCGCGTGTGAAGATACTCCAAACCGATTACGCCGAAGCCGATACTTTACTCACCAAGGCCCTTTCGATTCGCCCCTTGGATCCGGAGCCTTTGACCATGCTGGCTACCAGCGAATCGCGTTCCGGCAAGTATGACATGGCGCTAGCGACTGCGCGGAAAGTACACAACGTGCCTCACGAACACTACGCTGTGGTCCACATCATCGCTGCCGACGCCTTATTGAAACTCAATGAACCGCAGATGGCAGCAGATGAATACCGTCTGTACCTGAAAGAATTTCCCGCCAGTCCGAATGCGGATCAGGTTCGCAGCGCGTTACAGTCGATCGAAAACCAGGCGAGATAAATCTGTCCGATACCCTTCCCCAAGCTAGCCGCGAGGTCGTGGTCAGCCGCCGAGCCGAGCGCAGTATCCGCTCCGGGCATCCATGGGTCTTCCGTTCTGAGCTTATTGCCCCACAAGCGCTGCCTGCGGCTTCGCTCGTGGACGTCACTGCCGAAAACGGCCAATTTTTAGCCGTTGCACTAACGAGCTCCAGTTCGCAGATCGCATTGCGGGTTATCTCTTCCAATGCACTCGCCGGTCCATCCGAGATTCTTTCATTGCTGCGAAAGCGCATCGCTTCGGCTGTTGCCTATCGCAAGAACTTTGTCAAAGACTCCGACGCCTTTCGCGTCATCTTCAGTGAGGCAGATCAACTTCCCGGTCTCATTGTGGACCGCTATGCCAATGTTTTCAGCCTGCAGGCTCTGACGCAAGCCATGGACCGTGACGACTTTCGTAACACCGTCATCTTCGCTCTGCGCTCGGAATACGGTGACGCCATTTCCATCTTCGAGAGGGTCGATCCGCGTATCCGGCGGCTTGAATCTCTGCCCACCGCCGAATCGCGCCTGCTATATGGGACCGAGTCCGTCTCCGGTTTCCAGATGAACGGGCTGAAATTCCGCTTTGATGCGCATGCGGGACAAAAGACCGGTGCTTTCCTTGATCAGCGCGAAAACTATTCGGCGTCTGAGCGCTACGCTCACGGCCGCGCCCTCGATGTGTTCTGCTACCACGGTGGATTTGCCCTTCATCTCGGCCGCACATGTGAGCAGGTGACCGGAGTGGACGTCTCGCGCTCGGCTCTGGAACAGGCCGAACGGAACGCAGCGGCGAATTCTGGGCAGCTCAAGTGTGGGGAGATCGAATGGATCGAGGCTGACGCCTTCGAGTTACTGAAGGACTACTCTAGCCAAGGCCGGCAGTACGACACCGTCGTGCTTGACCCGCCGGCATTCGCCAAGACCAAGCGGGCGGTGGAAAAAGCGCTCACTGGTTATAAGGAGATCAATTTGAGAGCTCTCAAAATGTTGCGCGCCGGTGGCATTTTGATAACGAACTCGTGTTCGCATCACGTATCCCCTGCGGATTTCGCGGACGCGCTGGCCGCAGCTGCTTCCAACGCGGGACGCCGTATCCGCCTGCTTGAAAGAAGATCCCAAGCGAAGGACCATCCCATCGTCGCTACTATTCCTGAGACCGAGTACCTTAAGTGCTTTATTTGT
>JAICWB010000309.1 GCA_025935035.1 Terriglobales bacterium | reverse complement strand
GGACGCCGGATACAAAGAGGTTGTCATCTCCGGAATCAACCTCGGCCGTTGGGGAAGAGATTTCACGAGTTCAAAACAGCAGCGCTTCGAGGATCTCATTCACGCCATCCTCGATCGCACGTCCCTTGAGCGCTTGCGCATCAGCTCCGTCGAGCCCATGGACTGGACGTCGGAGCTCATCGCGCTGGTCGCTGGGTCGCCGCGTATCTGCAAGCACGCGCACGTTCCACTGCAATCGGGCAGCGACCGCGTGCTGCGCATGATGCACCGCAAGTATCGTCCATGGCATTACGCGGAGCGAATCAACGCCATCCGCGCTGCCATGCCGGACGCCGCCATCGGCGCAGACGTAATGGTCGGCTTCCCCGGCGAGACGGACGAACTCTTCGAAGACAACCGCGCCTTCATCGCCTCACTGCCATTCACCTATCTGCATGTCTTCACCTATTCGTCGCGCCCCGGCACCGCGGCCGCGACAATGCCAGATCATGTCCCGGTCAACATAGCCCGCGAGCGCAACAAGACCCTTCGCGACCTCGTAGCCGAAAAGAACGCCGCATTCCGCGCATCCTTCGTGGGCAGGGAACTGGAAGCCATCACATTGCACGCCAACTCCGATGGCACCACAGAAGCGCTGACCAACAACTTTCTGAAGCTACGGCTCAAGGGTGAGCACGATGCCAATCTGCTATTCAACGTACGAATAATTGGTCTAAGCGTTGATGGCCTGATCGGCGAAGAAGTTAATTCCGCGGTGGTCCTCGACGAGTTTTGCTTCCAACCCTGATCCCGTTGCGAATTCTGCGTCTCTGCGCCTTTGCGTTGAGTTCTGCTTTTGACTTTCGCTCAACGTTATCGCTTCGGCACGAAACAAACCGCAGGGTTTTCTCCGCGCTCCGCGGTAAAACCGCCTTTGCTTGGCCATTCTCCCTGTCGTAGCCTGCCTTGAGCGAAGTCGAAGAGTGCCTCCGTGGTGAAAACGCTTTTAGCCTCTGCTATACTCACTTTCTCTGCTGTCTTGCTCGGACGGCATGATGGAGGCTCCGCATCGATAAGCGTTTTATCCGTATCAATGACCGTATTCGTGCCCGTGAAGTCCGCGTGATCGGCGCTGAGGGCGAACAGATCGGCGTCCTGCCCATCTTTGAAGCAATCAAAGCAGCCAAGGAAAAAGGCCTCGACCTCGTCGAGATCTCGCCCACCGCGCAGCCGCCGGTGTGCCGCATACAGGACTACGGCAAGTTCCTTTACGAACAGGGCAAGAAGGACAAAGCCTCCAAGAAGACTCAGAAAAACATCCAGCTCAAAGAGGTCAAGTTCAGTATCAACGTTGACGAGCATGACTTCCAGACCAAGAAGAACCACGCCATCCGCTTCCTCGAAGAGGGTGACAAGGTAAAAGCCAGCCTGCGCTTCAAGGGCCGCGAGATGAGCCATCGCAACTTGGGACGCGAAGTCATCGATCGTCTCATCAAAGAACTGGGCGACAAGGCAACCGTGGAATTCGCGCCGCGCATGGAAGGCAATACCATGCACGCGATCCTAGTGCCGGCCAAGAAAGATGTGAAGGCGGCCAAGCCGGCAAAGGCTAAGCCGCCGCAAGCCCCGCCGACGCAGCAAGCCCCGCCGACCGCACAACAGGCGTAGCCTTTCTCAGCTCTGGTTTTCACATCCCGAGCGCAGCGAGGGGGCCCTATTATTCTGCAAGCCTTGCGCCTAGTCCCGACTGGGGTAATATTTCTGCTATGTGGTGGTGGCTACTCCCAGCCTCGTGCGCAGTCGGTGTCTACTATCTTCTGTGCTCATTCATACCTGCGATTCGGATAGGGCGCGGCGTTTGGCTGTACCACATCACTCCGGCTTTTCTTTTGTACGTTTGGTCTTCGGGTAAAAATCCGAAAATTCTGAACGACCAACCTGTATCGCGCGCCGCGTATCTTCTTACGTCCTTAGGATTTTTGGGCATTGGAATCGCGGGGATGTTCAATCATTTTGGCCGCCTTTCCGATGACTCGCTAGGTCTGACTTTCCTTCTATTCATTGCCGTTTCTGGGAGTGCAATACTTTGGGACTGGCTTAACGCGCGTCATCCTAAGGTCAAGCCCGAGTCTTCGGTCCCATAGCCCGCCTTTCTGCTATACTATCTACACGCGCTCACACCCGTGGGCGCTTTGTTTTGTACAGCCTGGCGCGGATACCTCCGCCCTGCCGTTTCAAATCAAACGAAAGCATAACCATGGGATACAAGTTAAAGACGCATTCAGGCGCGAAGAAGCGTTTCAAAAAGACGGCCACGGGCAAAGTCAAACGCGGCCACGCTTACATTCGCCACATCCTGACCTCAAAGACCACCAAGAACAAGCGCAAGCTTGATATGGCGGGCATGGTCAGTGATGCGGACACGCCGAAGATCAAACGGATGATCCCCTACTAGAAGTTTGAAATCGGGGACGGTGAGAGCGGCGATTTATTTTTCGCCCAAAAGGTGAGCGCGGAGCGTCGGCTATTTTGCCGTTCGCGTAGCGCGAGGGTGAAGCGGCATCTTTTGCCGCGACACCTTGGAATAAAGCGAGCAGCTCTCCTGAAACAAGCGAGTGAAGAGGTTGAACCTACCAGTTCTTTTACCTCCAGCCGCACAACGATGGACGCAAGTCCTGATAAAAGAAGGAACGAAACATGCCTCGCGTAAAACGTGGAACTAAACGCCGTGCACGGCGCAAACGGATACTCGAAAAAGCTTCGGGTTATTACCTCACAAAATCAAAGCTCTACCGCTCAGCCAAAGAGTCAGTAGAGCGCGGACTCAAGTTCGCCTACTTCGGACGCAAGCAGAAGAAGCGGCAGTACCGCTCGATCTGGATCGTTCGCATCGGCGCGGCCGCCAAGCAGAACGGCATGAGCTACTCCACCTTCATCAGCGGATTGAAGAAGGCCGGCGTGGAGCTCGACCGCAAGATCCTGTCTGACATCGCGACAAAGGACGCAGCAGCCTTTACCGGCCTCGCGTCGCAGGCGAAAGCGGCGCTCAAGAAGACCGCTTAGCGATCTCAGTAACATGGTTCACATGGGAGATGCGCTTAGCGCATCTCCTTTTTGTTTTGTCATCCTGAGCG
>JAICWB010000008.1 GCA_025935035.1 Terriglobales bacterium | reverse complement strand
TTGGCAGTCCTGGCTCCCGCCCGTGCCAAGCGCACCATGCGCGCCGCCAGCTAACGAAAAACGATACGGAGATCATGACGATGAACAACACAAAGATATTGCTCAGGCCCCACCCGATGAAGCCACAAACACCGATGCTCATATCCAGCGCCTTGCCCACGCTGCCGGGATATGTTTTCAGACTCAACCAGTTATTAGGCGAATCAGGGCCGGAGATGGCAGCGGTGGCGCAGGTGATCCGTACGGATGCCAGCTTGACCGCCCAAGTTCTGCGTCTGGCCAACCTGTATCGCATGGAATCAGATGAACCGGTGTTCGCCGTTAAGAAGGCGGTGGAGATCGTCGGGGTAGCACGGCTGCGCACGATGGTCATCACTTGCCCACTGCTCGACTGCGCCGCGAACTCTCAGCAAGCTGCCGCCTTGCAGTCGTTCTGGCAGCACAACTTCATGGCCGCGGAGATGAGTCAATCGCTGGCCGAATTCCTCGGGTATGAAGGCATCGAGATCGCTTATACCGCCGGTCTGCTGCGCGACATCGGGGAACTATCCCTGATCTCTAGAGCGCAGGCGGATGGATCGGCCTGGCCGCAGGCCGAGCTAAGTGTGTCGCCCCGCACCCGTTCCAAGGAAGCCGGCCGTCGTATGGCTATAGCATGCAAGCTCACACCCGAACTCGTTGAGGTATGCGGCTGCGGAGACGAACCCGCGCGCGCATGGCACGATCCCTTGCTGGTGAAGATCGTGATCGCCGCCAGCCGCTTCTGCGAGGCCAACGGCCTGATCTCAGGAGGCGCGCCGCGACAACTGATGACCGGCTGCGACGGTGAACTCTTAAAAGCTGACCTTGCCGCTCTATTCCGCATAGACCCACAACGTGCCAAGGAGATGTACAACACTCTTTCTCACGGGTTCCGGCGCCTGATGCCGGAACTGGAGTTCAACCATGCCGGGTTGCTGAAAGGCGCGTCGGTACAAGCGGTTCCGGAAGAAGTCGAGCAATCCATGCAGTTCGCGGCCATCGCCTAAAGTCCGCCAACCCAGTGCCGATAAGGGAATTGTCAGACGGAAGTAACAAGGTCCGGATCCGGCATGGGGATGCGATCGATGGTTGAACGTTACGAGATCGAGAAAGCAAGGGCCAGAGTGGAAGCGCTACGGCGGCAAAAGATCACTGCACTGGCAAAAGCGGTAAGACACAGGATGTACAGGGTCAGGGACGAAGAGATCGCCGAAGCTCTGTTGCGCGAAACACTGCAACTACGAGTGCGGCCCAGGGAGATGCGGAGAGAGATATGAATGACAATGTTCCAATCGCAAGCTACACCGAACTGTTGCAGCGCCGCCTTGATGCGGTGCGCACCCTAACCCGGTCATTGCGCGAAAGCCAGAATGCCTTACTCACCCGGGACGTGGACCAATGCGGCCAGTTCACTGAGCAACAGGTCGAGCTCTGCAACGAGATTGAATTCCTGGAGCGCGACCTGCGCAGTGCGGATGAGATCTTAGCCTGGGCCAAAGCCCTCAAGCCGGACAGCAAAGAGATCGCGCAGATCCGCAAGCATACAAAACTCGCGGAAGACCAACTGATGGAAAACTGCCTGGTGCACAAAGGTCTGGTGCGCCGCGCAAAGCGCTCCGTGACGATCATGATGAATGCAAAAAACACTGACGCGATGTATCACGCTCCCTCGTCATTCGAAGCGATGCAATGCGCGGAGGAGGCATAGACCCATGGGACATCCTGAGACGATCCTGGAGAGAACAGACCGCATGCTAAACGTGATCATTTCCGCCAAGCCGGAAGCCAACGCGGTACACACCGCCAAAGCTCGTGACTTGAATTCGCTGTGGCAGTCCAGCCTGGGCAGCAGCCTGATGTTCAGCGTGGACGAACTACCGCTCAACGCAGTCGCCGAACGCGAAGCGCAAAGCATTGTCAGCCGCTTTCTGCAAAGACAGACTCACGCGGCCACACCCATCGTGATGTCACAGATGGTGGATTTTCAAAACGCGCTGCAGATGCGTTCTAAGGTGATCTCCGCGATCGAGACGTTGATGCAGTGAAATTCTCTCCCAGGCCGCAAAAAGCCCCGCTGGCATTCGCTGGCGGGGCTGGTACTTTTGGGCCAGAGGTCTGGCAGGGAGAAACTACTGGCGCTTGGGCATGCGCACCACTTTGCTGTCGCCCATGGTCTTATTCCAAAATTCCAGTAGGATCAGGTCGCTCGGTCGGAAGGTGAGGTTATCCGGCCGTGAAGAGCCGTCATTGAACACGTTCTCGTTCAAAAGCAGGCGGAGCCGGTCCACGGAAAGACCGAGGACTTGTGAGGCTTCAAACTCGGAATAAATCTCTTTTTCTGGTTTCAGCATAAGTCGCATTTCAACGTCATCCTTGGGCTTCTCGGGGCTGAAGATACTTTACTGATTCCCGCGCTGTGATGTATCAGGTAAACTTCCCATACAGATTCGCCATGAAACCTTACTTCTCCTTGTTAACAAAGGTGTTATTGGTGTTCGTGGCACTCTTCTTCCTAGGGTCGCAGAGCGCCGTCAGCGCAATGTGGCAGGGCAAGAGACAGGCAAAACCCGTCGTCCACGCCCCGATTCCGGCCATTTCTGGCAGCAAGCTTTTTTACGATGATCCCCTCACGAAGAGCGGCACAACGCATCTTTATAACCTCGAATATGACAAGGCGATCGCAGACTTCGAGGCCGCGAAAAAGCTGCATCCTAACGATCCGTTCGCCGTGAATCATCTGATTCAGGCCATCCTCTTCAAGGAACTCTATCGCCTCAACGCGCTCGACACTACGCTGTATACAGACAACGGATTTTTGACGGGCAAACCCTTGGCCGGCGATCCGCAGGTGAAGCAGCGCATCTTCGATCTCGCGGATGAAAGCCTACAGCTTTCGGAAACGAGGCTAAAAGCAAATCCCAACGATGTGGAAGCGCTCTACGCGCGCGGCGTGACCCGCGGACTCAAGCTGACATACGTCGCCATCATAGAGAAAAGTTTTTTTGCCGCGCTGCGCAATGCCAGCGCTTCGCGCAGTGACCACGAACGGGTGCTACAGCTCGACCCACATTACATTGACGCAAAGACGGTGGTAGGCCTGCACAACTTTGTAGTGGGCAGCATGCCGCTGGCAGCGCGGATCATGGCGGGAATCGTAGGCATGTCTGGCAGCAAGAAAAAAGGTCTGGAGTACCTCTACGAAGTCGCGCGCTCTGATCACGAGACCAGCGTGGATGCGCGCGTCGCGCTGGCGCTCTTCCTTCGCCGCGAAGCGCGATATCAAGATGCGCTGGAGATCGTCCGTACATTGACGGCGCAGTACCAGCGCAACTTCATCTTCGCATTGGAAGAAGCGAACCTGCTGAAAGATGCGGGTAAGGGAAGTGAAGCCATTGCTGCATACACAAAACTGGTAGAGGGAAGCAAGGAAGGCGCTTACACCGATCCGCATCTCGAACGCGCAGCATATGGCCTAGCGGAATCACTAAAAGGCCAACGCAAAACCCAGGAAGCATTGCAGGAGTACGAATCTGCGATCACGCTCTCTAAGCAGCCCGCGGACGGCGTACGCATTCGTGCTTTGCTGGGTGCGGGCGAGATGTATGACGCCCTCGGCCAGCGACAAGCAGCGCTTAAAAATTACAACGAAGCCATCGCCCTCGATGGCAATTCAGCCCAGGCAGAACTGGCCCGCAGATATCTGAAATCGGCCTTCCAGTTCCAGAACTAAGCTTGCCGGGCTATCGGGACAATGGAACTTTTTCCCAGGCCATCCGTAATTACCAGTGGGAGGCTTTTCATGTACTGCAATTACTGCGGAAAAGTGATTCAAGACGACGCTAATCTCTGTGCCTACTGCGGACGCCGCGTGGGCGCGGTTGCCGCGCGAAAAAGCCTGAGTCGTCCGCGCTCCGGCAGGCGCATCGCCGGCGTGTGTCTTGGCATGGCTGAATATTTTGATTTGGATGTCACCTTGATCCGCGTGGTCTGGCTCTTAGCTGTGATCTTCGGCGGATGCGGCTTGCTCGCGTACTTTGTGGCCTGGATCGTGATGCCGAATGAGAATGAAGTTCTTCCCGTGCCGTATCCGGCCGGGGCCACGCCGAGCGACCGCACAAGTTAAATAAAAAACCCTTGCCGGGGGCAAGGGCTTTTGTTAGCGAGCGAGAGAAATTATTTGCTGGCGACTGACCCTTTTTCTACGAACGCATTGACCCGGTCCAGCGCCTCACGCGCGCTTGCAACTCGCGAGTCAGTGGGCGCTTGTGTGATGAAGGCCTGCAATTCATTCATGGCGCCGGGATATTGTTTCAGCGCCAGCATGGCATGAGCCTTCACCAGGTGGATGGGCGCATATTTATTGGCGGCAAAGTCCTGCGCCTTATTCAGTTGTTCGATGGCGGCCTGATAATCGCCCTTACCAACGAGCGCCTTGCCTAGTTCAAAGTATCCTTGCCAGGACTTCGGATCCAAACGCAGCCCGCTCTGCAGCGCCAACTGCGCCTCGGGGAAACGATTAGTCGCGTTATACACCGAACCCATGGCGAAGTAAGCGAGTGAACAGGCGGGGTCGGCTTGAACGGCGGCATTCAGGTCACTCAAAGCGCCGGTCGTGTCCTGCTTGTCCATGCGGACGATAGCGCGCAGCGTCAGGGCATCAGCATATTGTGAGTAAATCTCAATGGCCTTATCTAAATGGTTGAGCGCCTCGTCCTGATTTCCCTTGGCCAGTGATCCTTGTGCCTTGCTGTATTCCTTCTTGGCTTTGTCCGGCACTTTGTAAGCAGCTACGGAGACCGAGGTTGCGGTCCCGATGTCAGAGCCGGTCCGGTCGCCCGCCAAGGTATAAGAAAGAGTGCGCTCGCCAAAGGCAAGGTTCTCATGCGTCTCAGACTGCGCTAGCTTGTAGGTCACCACAACGGTGTAATAGCCACCGGGAATCTCTGAGATGTCAGCAATACCTGCGGCATTGGTGTAGCCCGTCACCGTACCATTCGTTGTTCCCTGGGCTCTTAAGTCCACACGGGCATTCTCCGCCGGCTGGCCGTTCGCCATATGCACGTTCACGATCACATGAACCTGCTCGGCTTGGTGTGACATCGATCGTGGGTTCGGGGAAAGTTGCGCCGAAAGACAGATACTTGAAAAAACGAAGGCGAGCGCCAATCCGGAACGGGCCAACATAGAACTATTTCCTCTACAATCTTGAATTGAGGAGCGCTGCTGGTTTCCGGATCACAGGGCCGATTACCTTGGCACGACTCAGCATGAACAGCCGTTCATTCATGCTGCAAATGAGAGTTGTTGTGAGAAAGCAGAGTTGTCCTAGTTCTAGAGGACTAAGAAAATAAAAACTTTTAGCGTGAGCAACTCTGGCCCGCTACTCACAAATCGGGTTGCCTGATTTTCATGACTGCAAAAAGCGAACAGATGATCAAGCCGGCGCGCAACATCGCGGGAACATTGCGTTTACGCGGCGACAAATCCATCTCGCACCGCTACGCCATGTTGGCCGCACTGGCGCAGGGAACCACGCGTTTACAAAACTTCTCCACCGGCGCGGATTGCGCTTCAACGCTGGCGTGCATTGGCGCGCTCGGAGCGCGGGTGAACAAGACCGCAGATGCGATCGATATCGAAGGACTGGGCGGAACTTTGCGCGCTCCCGCAGCCCCACTTGACTGCGGAAATTCCGGTTCGACCATGCGCATGTTGTCCGGAGTGCTGGCGGCGCAACCGTTTTCTTGCGAACTATTTGGCGATGAATCATTGAGCCAGCGGCCGATGAAGCGCGTAGTGGAACCGCTGACGCGGATGGGCGCGAAGGTGGAGACGTCAGACGGCGGCAAACCGCCGCTGTGCATCACTGGCGCCAAGCTGAAGGGAATTGAGTACGCTACGCCCGTTGCGAGTGCGCAGGTCAAGTCGCTTGTTCTTTTTGCCGGCCTGCAGGCGGAAGGCGAAACCATCGTGGAAGAACCATTGCGTACGCGCGATCACAGCGAATTGGCGCTGCGCGCATTCGGGGCGGAAGTGCATCGCTCAAAAAACCGCATAAGCATCCAAGGTGGACAGAAGCTGAAGGCGATCGAGGCATTTGTGCCGGGCGACATCTCATCCGCTGCCTTCTTTCTTTGTGCCGCGGCATTGTTTCCAGGCTCGAGCCTGGTGGTGGAAGCGGTGGGCTTGAATCCCACGCGCTCGGCGCTGCTCGATGTGCTCGCGCCTATGGGTCTGCGCAGCAGCGTGGTCACGCTGGAAGAGCACAACGGTGAATTGATCGGTACTTTGAAGGTTGAAGCCGGCGAGTTAAAGGGAATGACTGTGAGCGGAGCGCAGTCAGCCATGTTGATCGATGAACTGCCAGTGCTCGCCGCCATCGCGCCTTATACAAAGGATGGGATGGAAATTCGTGACGCTAAGGAATTACGCGTGAAGGAATCAGATCGTGTGGCGGCCGTAACCGACAACCTTCGCCGCATGGGCGCGCAAGTAACGGAACATGAAGATGGATGGTCGGTCCCCGGCGGGCAGAAGCTTCATGGCGCAGAGATCGATTCGCACGGCGACCACCGCATCGCCATGGCTTTCGCAGTCGCCGCGCTACGTGCTGAAGGTGAGACATGCATCATGGGTGCGAACGCGGCCAGCATTTCGTTCGGTGAGTTCTGGGACACGCTGAACCAACTGGCCGAGCGGTAGAACCACAAATCTTTCATCCCGAGCGAAGTCGAGGGACCTGGCCTTGGACTTTGCCTAGCACGCTGCCCGAAACAGTGGCCCCGGAAATCAGTCTAAAGAGTAACCACTTCCTCACCCAACTGCTCATTCGCCAGCCGTGCGATGAGCGTCTTCAGGTTCTCGCCCGTCTTACTCAGCACAAAATCATTCGCGGAATCAGACCAATCTAACTTGAAACTCGTCGAGCGGGCGGATATCCATATCTGCTTCACGGGCGCGTTGGGCGTGATCACGAACTTGCCGTCGTCAAAGACGAGATTCAGAACGCCGTTGGCATCTTCCACTTCAAAGTCGGCAGACTCTTCGGCGACGTAGAGGGCTTTCTTGAGGGAACTGATGGAAGCGTCGGCGCGGTCGCGGAAGAGTTGATCGTCCATCGGGAAATTATACGTTTTGTAGAAGAGGAGCGTTAGAAGGTATCAATGCGTCGCAGGCAAATGCTCAACTGGTTTCCATCAGCGACAGCAGAGAACTCAGTTGGCCAGAAGTATCGCGACAAATCTTTCGTAGATGAACCATTTCGTCGTGGGTTAAGGAGAGCGATGCACCTGATATGGCGTCACGAACAAATCCTATAACTTTAATGGGGAAAGCGAGCATAGCGTGATCCGGATCGAAAGTGTATCGATCATGCTTGTCTCGAACGTACTCGGCAACTAATTCTCTAACGTTGTACTTCGTAAACAATTTGAAATGTTCGAGAGGAACGGGATCGGGGAAGCACGCATGCCCATAATTTGCGTTTTCGCGGCGAGCCATCAGCCACTCCAACGGGGCGTCTGTACCAATAGTTTGCGATAAGAGAGCGCTTGTCGGCATGCTGACTTCAAAAATCTTTAGAACACTCTTATGGGTATTCTCTCTAATTTGAGACGGCAACGCACCGGCTGACGCATGAACCCAAAATGACGAAGAGCTTAGATAAAAAATGCAATACCCGCGAGTTGCGAGTTCCGCTCGGAGGGCGTAGAAGACCGAGTAGTATAGCTTCACAGTCGACCAAGTAAAAAGTTGTGAATTGAGGCCTTGGATCGCCGCAGCCAGCGTCGAGCATGCTGAATAATAGTAGTCTCTAGCGTCCTCTTTTGGGGCGGATGCCAATATTGCTGCCTCAGCAGCATTGAGCGACCGGGTGGCCGCAGTTTTCTTGGTGATCCCGGGACCTAAAACCGAGACAACGTGCAAGCCTGCTCTGTGCATGATTGCGTCAAAATTTGATGCCACTCGCCGGTTGGCTTGACACCGCCAGTCGGTCCGTCAAGCTGTCTGTAACCTGTCGAGCTGCGTTCCGTCCCTGCAATCCCTTTAAGTCACTCCGTTTTAAAAGAAATTGGCTGTCGAGTTTTAAAGCGGCAGCCATAAAATCAGAAGTGTAGTCACTGTTCAGATTGCAGTAAGCGATCAGCTTATTCTTGAAAAAGTCTATGGCTCCGGTGAAGCCGGCTGCGGATAGAAATACATTGTCTTTGCCTCCCCACGCGAGGCCATACCAAGATCTAAGGACACTAAGAAAATTGATGAGAACGCGCTTTTGAATTTCAAATTCTGTAATCCCGACCGCATCAAGTGCGCCCTTTTCCTCTACAAGAGGCTTAATTGCTGAGGTTACCGTGGATAGGTCTACTCCCACTTTTGAACGGGGCGCTCCAGGAAATCGAATGAGGTTGAAGTATGGCGAATCATCGTCGCCGTTCAGATATGTCGCAATATCTCTAGCTCGGACAGAGGCCGGATCAACAATTGTTTGACTTGCAATCCCATACAGATCTATCACTAAGCTCTTTGGGACGGGCTTCTGTTCGTTGTTGATAGAAAGAAATATGTCAGCACACGCCTGAGTATTAAGATAGGAATAAAGTGCGACCGGGATATCGATCGTCCCAACTGCAGGATCCGTCTTTATGGCCTCTCGGAGGCCCTCCACACGGTGCTGGCCATCGATAATTTGCGCAGATTTTGCAAGAACCGGGATATCTATCTCCGCGCCAGCTTTGGTTGGGGCGATAGGATTGATCCAATTCAAGATTATGGAAGCTGAGTAGTCCCCTCCAGCTAGTGCATACTCTTTGAGGCTGCTTATTCTTGCGGGATTAAGAACTCGCTGAACAGCACCTTCTTCGGCATCCTTACCCCTTATCGAGACATAGCTGATTTCAACTAAGTCGGCAGCGGGCATCGCAGTGACAACGAATGTGCGTTTCTTTTGCTGAATGTCGACAAAGGGTCGCTTTATGGTCTTAGGTTGAGTCATCTCAGGGTTTTTTCATGAGCGATGTATAGCAGTTGTCAAACATTAGTGACGCACGACAAGCTTGGGTTCCTAGAACGGAATATCTTCGTCCGTGATCTCAGTGCTCTGCGCGAAGTTGTCTTCTGCCGGTGGGCGCTGGTCAAAGCCCGAACCGCCGCCTGCTCCCGACGAACGGCGCGAGCCGCCGCCACCTTCGGAATCTCCACCGCCGCTGCCGCCACGGTCGCCTAGTAGGACCAGATCATTGGCCACGACCTCAGTCATGTATTTCTTCTGGCCAGTCTCTTTGTCGTCCCATGATCGGGTCGTGAGCCGTCCTTCGATGTAAACCTTGCGGCCCTTCTTCAGATATTCCGCCGCGACTTCAGCCGTGCGCATCCAGCACACGATGTTGTGCCACTCGGTGCGCTCTTTCCACTCGCCGCTTTGCTTGTCCTTGAAGCTTTCATTCGTGGCCATGCTGAACTTGGTGACGGCCGTGCCTTGCGGCGTGTACTTGAGTTCAGGATCTTTGCCGAGTGTGCCGATCAATATGACTTTGTTGACGCTCTTTGCCATGGGCTCTGGGGGGTCCTTTGCGTTGGATTGTGTGACGGCAAATATACCAGTGGCTGGTGACTAGTGGCTAGTGGCTAGTAGCTGGTAAAAGCAAAACCTTCTGAACGCCGATAAGAACGATAAAGGCGTGATAAAGACGGGGTGGAGCGAAAGATGATTTCTAAAAGCGCCGCACTCAACACTGATCTTGCTAGTGAGCAGCGAACGTCGGGACAAAAACAAAAAATCCGCCTTTATCTTCCTTTTATCGTTTTTATCCGCGTGAAAAAGGTTTTGCTCTTCTGCAAGAGCCGCTTGACACAATTTCATGGCATGCGCTATGACTAGGAGATGGAGAGTAAAATAATATCTTTGAGCTAATACGACAATGGGATGTGAAGGGGAACGGGGTATACCCCTATACCTTAAACCATTGCAAACAATAATACTTGGCGAAAGGTATGGGCGTAAGTTGTTGATTCTCAAAGACCGCTGATTTTTCGGAAAGGTATATACCCGTTGGCCTGTTTTCAACAACTTAAAGGTATACCCATCTAAAGTATGGCTTCTAAGGAACTTAGCTGCAACAGCTTTAGATTGACGAATTTAGAGATGAAGGGGGAGGGGGGTACAGCAAGAAGGTAGCGGGCAGAGGTTCATTTGTTCTCGCCACTGACCACTAGCCACTGGCTCTAAACCAGTGATAGAGCATGAAGTAGATCAGCACCCCAGTGCATGAAACGTAAAGCCAAACGGGATAGGTGAATCGCGCGATGCGGCGGTGCGCGTCATATTTCGCGCGAAGTCCGCGCGATAGTGTGACCAGGATCATAGGGACCACAGCGGCTGCCAGAATGGTGTGCGAGATGAGCAACGTGAAATAAACCGGGCGAATGAAACCTTGGGCCGTGAATCGCGTAAGCAGGCGGAAGTGGAAGTGGTAATAAAGGTAAGACGTAAGAAATAAAGCGGAGGTGCAGACTGCGGCGATCATGAAGTTGCGGTGAGCATCGATCCGACGCGGCTCGCGGGTGATGAAGCGGTGGCCGATCACCAGCAGCGTGGCAGTGATGCCGTTCATGGTCGCATTGAAAGCGGGAAAGAACTCTGGTGTCATGCAGCCGGCTTGGTCGTGCGCCGGTTGGCGATGATGTAAGAGATGGCAAAAACGAACAAGCAGCACGCGCCCAGAACGCCGATGGAAGTGGATAGCGCGAAGTCCGTGTTCCGGATCGTTTGTGGGAATAAGACTTCCCGCAGCGATTCGACGCCGTAAGTCAACGGATTCGCCAGCATGATGCCGCGGAGCCAGCCCGAAGCGCCCGAAACAGGAAACAGCGCGCCGGAGAGCAGCCAGAGTGGGATCATGAACAGGTTCACGATAGCGTGGAATGCTTGAGAAGAATCGAGCATCCACGCCACAGCAAAGCCAAGCGCGGTCAGTGCAAATGCGACTAGAAAGATGATGAACATCAGCAGCGTGAACTGGCTGATCCCGAAGCGCACGCCGATGAAAGGAGCGAGCGCAAGAAAGATGATGCCCTGGATCGCAGAGAGTGAGGCGCCGCCCAGCACTTTGCCCAGCACGATGGCGGAGCGATGAATAGGCGCGACCATGACGGAAAGCAGAAAGCCTTCCTTGCGGTCTTCGATCACTGACATCATGGTGAAGATGGAAGTGAACAGCACGACCATGACGAGAGCGCCCGGGAAAAAGTATTCGAGGTAATTCTGTTCAACACCCGGCGCCCCCGTGTGCATGGTTCGTCCGAAGCCAGCGCCAAGCAACACCCAGAAGACCAGCGGGGAAAGGATCACGCCGACCACGCGGCTGCGCTGGCGATAAAAGCGCACCATCTCGCGCCACCAGAGCGAGAACGCTGGAAGCCATAGCCCGAGTGGCTGCGACGCTTGCGGACGAGGGACTGCAAGTTGCGCCATCAGCGTTGCTCCTTGTCGTGTTGTTCGGCGGCAATCTCATTTTCGGCGCGGCTCGCAGCGTCGGCCCAGAAGCGGTGTCCGGTGCGGCTGATGAAGACGTCTTCGAGACTGGGCTTGCTGACGGAGACTCCATTGATCTCCCCGGCGAACGCTTCGACCACATCAGTGATGAAGCGGTGTCCGTTGGCGATCTCAAGGCGAACCTTGCCACTGAGCGCGGTGGTCTTGACCGCGAAGCGAAGACTGATCTTTTCCGCGAGTGCCGTGGCATTGTTCGGATCAGCCGCTTCCAGCGTGACGACGTCACCGCCAATCTCGGATTTAAGCTCCGCCGGAGTTCCGAGTCCGACAAGGTGGCCTTCGTTGAGGATCGCCAGGCGATCGCAGCGTTCGGCCTCTTCCATCAAGTGCGTGGTGACGAGAACGGTCACGCCTTCGGAGTCGCGAAGCTGAGCAAGGTATTTCCAAAGATCGCGCCGGGCGCCGGGATCCAGTCCCGTGGTGGGCTCGTCCAGCAGCAGCACTGATGGACGATGCAGCAGGCCTTTTGCCAGCTCCACGCGGCGCTGCATGCCGCCGGAAAAAGTTTCTACTCGTTCGGAAGCGCGATCGCCCAGGCCCACGCGGCTGAGCATCTCAGTGACGCGCGCGGTAAGCGTGCGCCCGCTGATGCCATACAAGTGGCCTTGATGACGCAGGTTTTCAGCGGCAGAAAGTTTCACGTCCACACTCTGCGCTTGAAAGACAACGCCGATGTTGCGGCGCACGACATTCGGCGCAGTGGCTACGTCCGCGCCCATGATATTGGCGCCACCGCCGCTGGGCAGCATGAGCGTGGAAAGGATGCGGAACATTGAAGTCTTGCCGCTGCCATTGGGGCCGAGCAGGCCGAAGATCTCGGCGGGACGAACGTCGAACGACACACCGTCGAGCGCCAGGCGGTCGCCGTAGCGATGCGTGATGGCGCGAAGGCTGATGGCGGAATCGGTGGATGAGTGGACTGACGGCATCTCGGCATGGCGAAGGGAAGTGGCCATTACTTCACCCCGTCGATCATCATCAGCATGAAAAGCAGCGGCAGATAAATCACCGATGCCTGTAGAAGATGACGCGCAGCTTTCTTTGATTGCGCTGAAGTTGCGGGCAGCCTGAGCGCGGCGAGTCGCACGCCGAAGTAAAGATAGCCGAAGCCGAGAATGATCGCCCCTGCGAAATAAATGCGTCCTGACATACCCAGATAGGCGGGTGCGAGGCTCACCGGGATCAGCAATGCGCCGTACGCAAGAATGCGGCGAATGGTGCTCTCACCGTCAGGCTTGACCACAGGCAGCATGCGGATGCCGGCGCGTTCATAGTCTTCACGATAGAGCCACGCGATCGAAAAAAAGTGAGGGAACTGCCAAAGGAATCCGATGGCGAAAAGTGCAAGCGAGCCGAGATCAAGTTTGCCTGTGACGGCCGTCCACCCGAGTACCGCGGGCATAGCGCCAGGAAATGCCCCGACGAATGTTGAAATGGGCGACTTGGATTTGAGTGGCGTGTAGACGAAAACGTAAGACAGAGCCGTTAGCACCGCGAGAAATGCCGTAAGCAGGTTGTTCGCTACGGCGAGCAGAGCGACACCGGTGAGGCCAACGGTTGTTCCCATGATGGCTGCTGCGACAATGTTCATGCGATGCGCGGGCAGCGGACGGTTCTTGGTGCGCAACATGCGCGCGTCGGCATTGTGCTCTAGAACTTGGTTGAGCGTGGCGGCAGACGAGGCGACCAGCGCGACGCCGAAGAGGTCGCAGGCCAACTCCCAGCTCATAGGCGCAATGTGCATCTTGCGCGCGGCCATGAAGTATCCGGCCCATGCGGTGAGCACAACGAGGGAGGTTACGCGCGGCTTGAACAGCGCGAAAGTATCTGAGACGCGCGAGACCGGCGAAGGCGCGTAGGTCTCGCCTACAGTCGGCGTGGGAGCCAGGCCGCGTAGCGTGGTCTCCTCGTGCAATTGCGCGGCCGACTTCATGCCACGACCGCTTTCTGGTCTGCCGCTAGCCCGGCTGCCGGCGCGAGATTTCGATATGCCTGAACTGCGAGCATGAAGCAATGCGCGAGCAACAATGCGCCAACGGCCACGTGCGCGACAGTCGTGGCCACCATGCTAGGACGCGGTTGCACGGCATCTTTACCCCAGACCACGCGCGTCATGTAGGCGGCAACTCCTAACAGGAGTTGAATCACCAGCAAGCCCAGAATGGCGATGGATGCGCCGCGGATCGGCTTGATGGCTCCGAAACGAAGCAGGCCGGTAAAAGAAGCCCAGACGAGGATCAGCGTGGCGATACATGCTCCGATCAAGTGCGGCAGAAAATGCAAACCTCCATGGCGGAATCCCGCGCCGAAGAATAATTGCATGTAAACGGCGAGGACGGTAAGCAGCGCGAGATTGCGAAAGTTTAGCGAGCCCGAATCGGGCTGGCGGGTCAGCGTGCGTGTAGTCTCGATCCAGCGGCGGCTGGCGAAGACGGTCATCAGGATGGTAAGCGAGAAAAATGTTTGTGCCACCATGGCATGCGCGGTGGAGATGTACCAAGGAAGGCGCATCTTTACCGTGAGTCCGCCGAGGGTGCCTTGGATAATGACGAGCAGGAGCATGAACCAGCCAAGCTTGCGCATCCATGAGCGCGCGTCTTTGCGCTGGGTCCAGACGGCGAGGATGATGGTGAGCAGGCCGACGAACTCCGCGATCATGCGATGACCGTGCTCATACTTGATACCGCCCACCATGGGTGGAATGCGGTAGAGCGAGCCAAAGCTTGTGGGCCAGTCTGGCACCGCAAGGCCGGCGTCATTGCTGGTGACGAGCGCGCCGGCGATGATCAACAGGAATGTACAGATTGCGAGAATTAGCGTGAAACGGTGATATGCGGGATTGTATTGCGCGGTCTGAGTGCTTGACGACACTGTGGTTATTGGGCTCCCAGGGCCAACATTAGATTTTAACAGGTGAAGGCGGGTTAACCGCAAAGCTGAGGAAGCAAAGCTACTTGATGTCTGAAGAGCTGAACTTGAAGTCGGCTGTTTTACTGTACTTCGCACCGACTGTGATCTGCGCGGTCTTCTCGCCCATCTTCTCGTGCACGGCCGCGAGCGTGTACGTTCCCGGCGGAAGTCCGGAGATCGTGAACTTTCCGTCAGCGTCACTGACTGCGAAGAATGGGTGCGTAGAGACGTTCACATACATTTTCATCCAGGGGTGGTTGTTGCACTGCACAGGAATCATCAGCTCCGGCTTGCTGAATGTTTGTTCGATGGCGTCGCCGCCCGGGTATTGCGATTCGTTCCAACCGGAATTCTCATGCGCCATGGAATGAATGTTATGCATAGCTGGGTCGCTATTCAGAATGCGCAGCTTTTGGCCGACCATCAAGCCGAGCACGTGCGGTACGTAGCGGCAGCCTTTTTGGTCAAGCGTCGTGGGCGGAGGCGTGGGATAGCTGTAGTTGCCGAGACCATCCTTTATATAGACATACACATTCTGAAGATGTCCGCCATTCACAACATAGGCTTCGCCGAAGTTAGGCGGAACTTTGCCTACCACGCAGGCGGGGTCCTGAGACATGTCAATCTGCTGAGGCTTGGGGGCGGCGCCATCAAAGCTGATCACGCCGGAGATGGTGGCCGTGGTGGCCGGGTCAATCTTCGCGGCAGGTGCTTGGGGCTTGTATGACGCCGGTGGCGTTTCGTTCTTCGAACATCCGATCGTCAGCAGGATGAGCAGCAGGCCCAGAGCAAGCTTCATTTCGTGGCGGCCACCGTTTCTGCATTGGGATCGTAGGGCGCTTGGGCAGCAGGGTCGGCGAGGGATTCAATGACCGCATCAGCAAATTCGCTGGTGCTGGCCGGACCACCAACGTCTTTTGTGAGTTTGTCTTTTCTTTTGCGGTACACGAACTCGAGAGCATTCTGAACACGCTGTGCGGCGTCATGTTCTTTGATGTGGTGCAGCATCAATACTCCGGACTGCAACAGCGCAGTGGGATTGGCAATGTTCTTTCCGGCAATGTCTGGCGCGGAGCCGTGGACGGCCTCGAAGATCGCGCATTCGTGTCCGAGGTTGGCGCCGGGTACGAGGCCGAGTCCGCCCACGAAAGCCGCGCAAAGATCGCTGACGATGTCACCGTAAAGGTTTTCCATCAGCAGCACGTCATACTGATAAGGATTCATGACCAACTGCATGCAGGTAGCGTCGATGATGCTTTCTTTGTATTCGATCTCCTGAAAGTCGCGCGCGACCTTGCGGGCGCAGGCCAGGAAGAGGCCATCACTCATCTTCATGATGTTGGCCTTGTGCACGGCGTGGATCGTTTTACGCTTGAAGTCACGCGAGTATTGAAATGCAAACTTCGCGATGCGCGTAGAGCCTTTCTCCGTGATGATCTTCAGACTCTCGACTACCCCGGGTACGACCTCATGCTCGATGCCGACGTATTCGCCCTCAGTGTTCTCGCGGACGATGATCAGATCGACGCCCGGATAGCGCGTAGGGATTCCGGGAAGATTCTTGATGGGGCGGAAATTGGCGAAAAGTTCGTACTTCTTGCGCAGGGCGACGTTGATGCTGGCGAAGCCGCCGCCGATGGGAGTCGCGGTGGGGCCTTTCAGGCCGACGCGCGTACGCTCGATGGACTCATACGCTTCGCGGGGCACATACTCTTTGTTTTTAAGGAATGCCTCTGCGCCGACTTCGAATTCTTCCCAGTCGATCTTTACGCCGCTGGCGTCTAGTATGCGCCGTGTAGCGGTGGCCACTTCTTTGCCGATGCCGTCGCCAGGGAACAATGTGATCTGGTGTGCCATGCCTAGTGTGTCTGCTTCTTCGCCTTCGCGGGCGGTTTAAATTCTTTTTCTTTCGAGTTCAGCAAGCTCTCAAGCTCGGCGCGAAATTCACTCACGTCTTTGAAATCACGATAGACGCTGGCAAAGCGGATGTAAGCGACTTTGTCCAGTTGCTTCAGGCCGTTCATGATCATGGCGCCGACTTCGGTGGTGGTGCGCTCGCGCTCGGGAGAATCGATGAGATAGCTTTCAACTTCGTTTACCAACTGCTCCATCTTTCCCATGGAGATCGGCCGTTTCTCACACGCGCGCAGCACGCCAGCCAAGACTTTTTGGCGCTCAAATTTTTCGCGGCGTCCGTCCTTCTTCACCACCATGTACGGGATCTCGTCGATACGCTCGTAGCTGGTGAAGCGGCGCTCGCACTTCAAACATTCGCGCCGCCGGCGGATGGATTCGCCCTCTTTACTCTCGCGCGAATCGACAACCTTGTCCTCCATGAAGCCGCAAAAAGGGCACTTCATGCGCGCGTCCGCACTGATGGTTGAAGAGTTTTCACGAAGTTAGATTGTATCAGGCGAACAGCGCGATTCTAGCGGGTGCGCGCTACCTCGCCGAGGCCACAGGCGGCACGGTTTCATCTGCGTCTTCCTCGGCTTCTTCCGTAA
Source organism: Terriglobales bacterium (assembly GCA_025935035.1). Taxonomy (GTDB): domain Bacteria; phylum Acidobacteriota; class Terriglobia; order Terriglobales; family Acidobacteriaceae; genus JAICLA01. The sequence goes on along the minus strand of JAICWB010000008.1, from coordinate 11,125 downwards.
GCCGGGTAAGAGAGACGTGCGCGTGCTTCGAGAGACTCAAGCCCACGGGCGTTGGCGAAACGAATGTGACTAGCCAAAGTAGGATGCCCGAGCACACTGCAACTTCGTTCGGGATACCGAAAACATAAATGAGCGCGGTGATGGTCGCCAGTTGCGCTCCGCCGCCGACTACCGGAAGTTGTACGGCCGAGCCGGCGATGCTGAAGCCGAGCAGCAGGATCACGTGCGTGATCTGCATGTGCTGCAGTCGGGGATCATGGAATGCACGCGTGATCTGCAGGTAGGCGTAGGCGATAGAGAGCCACAGTCCGACGGAAAGAAATAAGATGGCGAAGAATGAGCCAACGTTGTGGATCGTATGCAGTCCCTGGCCAAAGGTGCGGATCTTATCTGCAACCGACGCGGCTGCTTTCTTCGAGGCCCGGGAGAGAATGTTCTCAATCCATGCGGCAATGGCATCACCATTGCGCCAGATGAAATACGCAGCTATGGCGATGAGAACGATGATGCCGAAGAGGATGAACCCCGCTTTTTGAAATTCACTGAAATAGGGAAGATTGCGCAGGTCGTGCGAGGCGAATACGAGATCACAGGCCACGAGCAGGATGTAGCACCCCATGTCAAAAATTCGCTCCACCAACCACACACCCATTTGCGAAGGAACGCTCAGGCGCTCCTGGCGGGCAATGAGATATGGACGAATGAATTCACCCGGACGCCCAAGAATGGCGAGCCCGGTGAAGCCGATGAACTGTGCCGCCATCAGCCGCGACCACGGGACTTCTTTGGTCGGCTTTAACATGACGGACCAACGCATGGAGCGCAGGATGTATCCGCCCCAGATGATGGCGACGCCGGCGATCACGCGCGAGACGCGCACCATGTGGATCTGCGCAAGAAAAACGGCCCAATCGAACTTTCGCCAGGTGCGGAACTGGAGGTAAGCCAATACGAGGAGCACCGCGATGATCAGCACGGTGAACAGGATTTTTCTATTGCGTTTGGCTTGGTCTGCCATCAGAGCTCAGGGACTACGAGTGTACAGGACTTAACTCTTAGACGGCTGAGAGGGGTGGAGAGTTTGTGCAGAGGCAGATTTTGTTGCGAGATGTTTCGCGGCCGTTTGCGCCAGCTTCTTGCGGTTGTAGTCTTTGATGATGCGCGCCACATAAAGGCGGGTTTCCCGGTAGGGCGGCACTCCGTTGTACTTGGCGACAGCCTCGGGACCGGCGTTGTAGGCGGCCAATGCCTTGGCCAAGTCGAAGTGGAAGCGTATCAGCATGTCATGCAGATATTGCGAGCCTCCATTCACGTTGGCGCGCGGATCAAAGGCGTTGTCCACGCCAAGTTTTTTGGCGGTCGGTGGCATCAGTTGCATCAGGCCTTGCGCGCCTTTGGGCGAAACGGCTTTGGGATTCGCGCCACTTTCGGCTTTGATCACGCTGAAAAGCAGGTCTTCATCGAGCATGGTCTTGTCACTGGCTTCGCGAACGATGTCTTCTAGTGTCTGCGGAGCCGGCATTGGTTGCGGCTGGGCAGGAACGGCGGCGGGAAGTTCCGGAGCGACCTCGAATCCGGAGATATCCGCGGTGCGGACGTCAATGAAATCGTCATTCGCCGCGGAAATAAAAAGCCGCGTGGTGGCACCGTCAGCGATGGCCTCGCGTCGTTCGTGGCGGATCGTAGAACCGTTGCGCAGAAGTGCATTGTCAGCCGCAACGGCCGTACCGAGGAGCAGGATCGCGGCAATAAAGTATCTGAACACTGTTCCTATTTTAAAGCAGAGTTGCCGGAAAAAGTCTCGTACTTGCAGCGCGAATGTCGGGATGGCTTAGCTCGAAAGGGCTAGGTCAATAGCTGCGGCTACGCCACATTCGTCATTGGACAGGGTCAAGCGATAGCCGTTCTGTTTCAGCTCATGACAGGCATTGCCCATGATAAAGGGGTGTCCGGCGGCGGCAAGCATCTCCACATCATTGAAGTTGTCTCCCACGGCCATGATCTGGTCTTTGGATATGCCGTGCGCCGTGGCCCATCGCGTGAGGGCGTGGCCTTTGGAGACGCCCAGCGGCAGAACATCGACCATGGACAGATTGCGATGGTCGTATTGCGTCTTGAGCACTGAGAGGGTCGGCAGAAGAGGAAACTCCGCAAGCCGGCGTTCGGCTTGCGCGACGAATGCGATGTTTCCGCAGAACATCGCTTGCAGCGGGTCTTCTATCAGGCTCGTCTCAATCGGCGACACGTACTCGATGTAGGGAGCATTGTGCGCCAGCCAGCGTCCGACGGACTCCTGCATATCGTCGTCGCGTTCGATCACAAGTGCGCCGCGAGTGTCTTTGTCAAATGTGAGAACGGTGCCGCCGCGGAATTCGACCATATGGGCGCATAGTTGTTTGCAGACGTGTGCGGGTAAGAACTCGCGATGAAACGTCTCGCCCGTGGTGGAGCGTGTGACCGCGCCGTTGGAGCTGCAGAGCCACAGATCGAAGCCAAGTAATTGTGCGATTGGCATAGCGAAGGTGTGGCGGCGTCCCGTGCAGAGCATGATATGAACGCCTTGAGAGTGTAGGCGGCGAAGCGCGGCGAGATCAGCTTCGCCGATGACGAACTGAGAATTCAGCAAGGTGCCGTCAATGTCGAGGGCAAGAAGGCGAATGTCTGCAGGCACGATGGCTCAATCTTAGCATCGAGATTGTTAATCGCCCCGCGAGCAGCGACGTGTTAGCGTTTGCAAAGTTTTGATCCTGATTTAGGAGAGAACACGTGGCGGAATATTCCGGAACCGTGCAGATCGGGACGAGCGCAATTCCTCTTGAGGTATCGGGCAGCCCACTGGGGAGGACAGTGGTTCGCAGCGGCTCGCAGACGTTGTTTGATAAAAGCCCAATTATCCTGAAGGATTCTTACGAATTTGATGCCGCGGGAAAAGTGGCAAAGCTCAGATGGGTGAAGGTCCAACAACAGTTTCAATGTCAGATAGTTGTGGACGGGAAGAGCACGTTCTTGGCACGGCAAAACGTAAATGCGGCGGGTTCGCCGATGGCGCATTATGAGCGGGTAGAAGCTAAGCGCCGCGAGGCAAGGAACGCGGGCTATGCAATGATCGCTGCTGCAGCCGCATGTTCGCTGATCAACTACTACACCATTACTCATGACCATGAGTATTATCCGAAAATGGCTGCAATCATTCCGGCGGGCCTGATCGGCGGACTCTTTATGGTAGTCAAGCAGCCGACGACGGAGAGGGCAATCACGAGGAACGAACGTGCGCTCATCGTTGTCGTATGCGCCCTCCTTGGTGTCGGCTGGTATTTCTTCTCAGACTGGTTGGCGGGCCGTCTCGTTCAATAGTCCGCGTCACTCGGGAAAGCCGAATAAGAGCGGGACCCCTCATGCTATATTTCCTCGCCGACCATGTTCCGCTTCATCACAGAGCCTTGGGGCTGGATCCTGATAGTCATAGCCCTCGTTCATTTCTTCCGCAGGCGCCCGGATACGTTCTGGCTGTGGATCATCATCTTTGGCGGATGGCTGGGCTCGCTGGTTTACATCTTCGTAGAAGTGATCCCGGATTTTAGCCTGCTGGGCGATAGTTTTCAGACGTTCAACCGCGGCAAGCGCATCCGGGAATTGGTATCGCTGGTGCGCGACAATCCTTCGGCGGGCAATTACGAAGAGCTTGCCGACATGTATCTGGACCAGAAGAAATATTCGCAAGCCAAAGAATGCTATGACCGCGCGATCTCCGCGCGAACTGACTCACCACACCCGTTTTATCGGCGCGCAATATGTGAGATAGAGTTGAGTGATTTTCCCGCCGCACTCCAAGACCTTGAAGGCGTAGTGGCCAAGGAACCCGAGTACGACTTTCTGCGCGCCCCGGCCCTGCTGGCGCACGCTTATGCGAACACGGGAAATCCGCAGAAAGCAGCGGAGATATTCGCGGCAGTCGTTCAGACCTCAACCTCGTCAGAGACCTATTACAACTATGCATTGTTCCTGCAGAGCCAGGGAAGGAAAGAGGAAGCCAAGCAGTGGGCACAGAGGCTGTTGGACAAGAAAAATTCCATGCCGGCCTACCTGCGAAGGCGCGAACGGCCATGGTTCTGGAAGGCCAAGTTATTGCTGAAACGCTTGCAATGACGGAGGTAATGCCCGTGCCGAAATGGGTAACACGTCAGCTATAATCGAAGGGTCAATTCAGCACTACTTTGGTATCTTTATTTGGCGGATAGGCTGTTCCGCAGGAGACTCACGGAAGTATGGCATCCCCGGTAATTGCATTCAGCCAAATGGCGAATGAGATCGAAGCTGATGGAATGAATCCAGACCACGCCGAGCGCGTGGCGGGTGAGCTGGCGAAGACCTTTAGCGTGCAACTGGACGAAGTTGCCATCATGAAGGTGGACAAGAACCAGTTGGCATTCCTTTATCCGAGCAAATTGGGTCAAGTGGGCAGCATCCCGCTCAATACCAGCAGCTCTGTGGCCGCGCGCACCGCCACCACCAAGCGGGCGGAAGCTATCAACAATTTTGCCCAGACCAAGCACGCCAGCGTGTTCGAATCAGTGAAGCTGTCTGACAAGAAGACAGACCCGGGCATAGGCGGGGTAAAAGAAGAAAAGCACGTGATTCAGAAGCTGATGACTGTGCCGGTCGTAGGGCAGACGGGCGTCTTGGGCGTGATACAAGTATCGCGAAAAGGTACTAGCGCCCCTGCCGCTGGTAACGACTTCACCCAAATGGACCTGCAAAAGTTAGTCACCATTGCCAGCGCACTGGCAAAATGTTTCAAGTAAAGCTTGAAGCACTATTCGTAGCGCAGAGAAATTATAGGATCTAGGTTCGCTGCTACATTTGCGGGGTAGTATCCAAAAAACAATCCCACGGCGACCGAAATCGCGAAACCTATCCCTACCCACAATGCTGAGAGCGTAGCCGGCACTGACGGAACTATCGCCCGCACGGTGAACGCTATGACGGCGCCGATCATGATTCCCAGCGTTCCGCCTACCAACGTTAAAAAGACAGCTTCCACAAGGAACTGAAGTCGAATATCCGCCTTGCGCGCGCCAATCGCTTTGCGCACGCCTATCTCCTGGGTGCGTTCGGTGACGGAGATGAGCATAATGTTCATCACACCGATTCCGCCAATGACAAGCCCGATACAGCTCTCCATCGTGGTAAGGATGACGAGGGCGCCGGTGAGCTGGTTCCACAAGTTGCTGATGAAATCAGGTGAGCTGATCTCGAAGTCATTGTCGGCAGTGGGCGCCACGTGGCGGAGGCGGCGCATGACCTGCACGACTTCGTCCTGGGCTTTGTCCACGCTCGAGCCTTCTGCCACTGTGTAAGCCAGGATGAACTCTTTGTTCTCCGGGTAGGCCTTCTTGAAAGAACTCATGGGCATGATGGCGAAGTCGTCCACTTTGGGGCCAACGAACAGTCCCTGGTCGTGCTCGAAGATGCCAATGACCTCGTACAGACTGCCGTTGAGTCGAACGGTTTTCCCCAGCGGATCTTCGTACGGGAACAATGATTCGCTGATGGCTGCTCCCAGAACTACTACGCTGCGCGCGTGTGCTTCATCGAAATCTGTCACGAAACGGCCGCGATCGATAGAAAACAGCGGCAAGGTCTTGATGTATTGCGGCTCAGCGCCACGGACGATGATCTTGTCAACGTTCTGCGCCCCGTAACTTATGTTATTGGTGTCGCCGAAGAAGAAGCCACGCGTGCCGATGGTGGTGACAGAATCCACGTCGGGGCAGCGCTCGCGGATGTACTGCGCGTAGTCGTAATCGAAATAGCGCCGCACACGGATGTACTCTGGCCAGCGACTGGGGTCAGTGGCGGGAGGGAAGCGCGAAACGAAATACGTGCGCGAGCCTAGCGATTCCACACGTTCCTGCACAAATCTGTTTAAGCCGCTGATGATGGCGGCCACTGAGATCACAGAAGCGACCCCGATCACAATGCCGAGGATGGTGAGCGCGGAGCGCGTCTTGCGCGCGGCCAGCGTGCTCATGGCCACGAAGAAGTTTTCTGCCGCTTGCTGGAGTGACATGCCAAACATCAGTCAGCCCTCAACGCCACGATCGGATCAAGCTTTGAAGCGCGGACTGCGGGATAGATCCCGAAAAACAATCCGATCACTGAACTGAGCACCACGCCCATCACTGCGACCCATGTCTGCACGGCTGCGGGAAAAGGCGTTAGACGACGAAGACCGAGGGCCACCAGAAAGCCGATCGAGATGCCGACAATGCCACCCGCGATACACTGCGTCACGCTTTCAGCTATGAACTGCCGCAGTATGTCAGTTTCGGTCGCTCCCATAGCGCGGCGCACGCCGATCTCTTTCCGCCGCTCGGTGACGCTTACCAGCATCACGTTCATGATCACGATACCGCCCACGATCGCGGAGATGGCACTCACCATGATGAATACGCCAAAGAAAGCGCCACTGATGCTCTTCCACAGTGCCATGTAGCTGTCTTTGGTCCCGATGAAAAAATCATCTTCCATGTTTCCGGTGCGATGGCGGCGGGCACGCAGGATGAGACGAGCCTGGTCTTGCGCGTTCTGAAAATGCAGTTCCCCGTCAGACTTGATGTTCAGCATCAAGCTGCTGTGCGGTCCGTAGATGCGCAAGTAAACGGGCAAGGGGATGAGAACGAAGCTGTCCTGGTCCTGGCCGAGGATACTGCCGATCTTCTCCATGGTGCCGATGACTTGGAATTCTTCCGAACCCACGCGAATGGTCTTGCCGATAGGGTCGATACCGGGAAACAGCTGCTGCACCAGCGTATCGCCGATGACGCAGACATTCGCGTTGTGCTCGGATTCTGAAGGCGTGAAGAAGCGGCCTCGCTCGAGCGTGCGTGTATCAATGTCAATCATGTTCGGCGTTTCGCCGGCGATGCTGACGTCGGAGAGTTCTTTAGCGTTGTAACGCGCGTGACCCGAGGTATTGGCGCTAGCGCCCACGATGTCACAGGCGGAGCACCGTTCGTCGACCGCTTTCAGGTCGTCTATCTCAAATTTCTTGAATTTCAGGGACTTGATGATGACATCGAAGTCAGTCACGGCGAACGGCGTGCGCGCGATCTGGAAGACGTTGGTGCCAAGGTTCGCGATCTTATGTTCAACGTATTCGTTCGCGCCCTGAATGAGGGTCATCACAGTGATCAGCGTAGCCACACCCATGGTGAGACCGAGCATGGTGAGCGCCGCGCGCAGCTTGTTCGCGCGCAGCGCGGCAAAGGTTTGCGAAAGATTGTCGCTGACGGAGAGCATGGGGAGATGCGTTAAGTATACGGATGTAGCTGCGGATTAGATGCGCTACCGGGTCATATGGACTTGACCGGAATGTGTGTCAGGTCTTCCACCAGACCCACTTCCTTCTGCAGGAACGGTTCGGCATATTTCACGCCGGCGAGCAGGCCGTAGTAACCGGCCATCGCGGCGACGCGGCCCCGGATCTCGGCATGCGCAGGGAAATCATTCTTGCCGGCTTCCTGGTCTGCGAATTGAGTCTTGTAGGCGTAAATGGATTCGAGCCGCGCTTCAAACTGCGCGGTGATGTCCACGACGAATGTTGGACGGATGTCGTAATAAAGCGTGGCGTAAACGATTTTGAACGGCCGATGCGGTTTTAGTGCTGCGAAAGTCTTGTCCATACCGGCGTGTTTGGTCTCGGTCGAGTCAGCTAGTTTGGTGAGGCCGGCTAGGAAACAAGCTTCATAACCTACGGTCGAGCAGGTGTAGTGGTCAGGATGGCGGCCCTTCCAGTAGGGAAGAATGACCACGCGAGGGCGTTGTTCCCGGATGACTTGCGCGATCTTCAAGCGGTTCTCCCAAGTGTTCTCAACGCGGCCATCTGGGATATCCAGCGCATAGCGCCAACTTACCTTCAATATCTTTGCCGCTTCTTCGGCTTCGCTCTTGCGGCTGGCGGCGTCTCCGCGGGTGCCGAGTTCGCCTTGCGTCAGATCAAGAATCCCGGTGCGCTTGCCTTGCTGCGCGGATTTGAGCAGTGTGCCACCGCAGGTTTGTTCCACGTCGTCACGGTGAGCAGCGATTGCGAGAATGTCTAGGTCAGCCATCTAGTTTTTTCTCTGTACAAGAAAATCTGCAAGTGCTTTCAGAGTTTGAGCTCGCGCGCCGAGAGAAGCGAGAGCGGCATGGGCATCGGCAATGAGAGCATCAGCCTTACGTTGAGACTCTTCCAGCCCGAAGAGGGACGGATATGTTGCTTTGTCTGACGCAGTATCTTTGCCGGCGGTCTTTCCTAGCTGCTCGGAAGACTGGGTCACGTCGAGGATGTCATCGACAATCTGAAATGCCAGCCCGATGGCGCGGCCGAAGGTCCGCAGGCTTTCAATCCGCGCAGATGAACCCTGCGCGTATAAGCCTCCGCTGACGAGGCTGGAGGTGATGAGCGCTCCGGTCTTCGAGCGATGGATGTATTCGAGCACCTTAGCGTCGGGCCTGACTTTTTCCGATTCCAGATCGACGACTTGTCCGCCGATCATGCCGCCTACCGTGCCTGTGCCGCGCGCGATCTCTTCGATGATGCGCACGCGCGCGTCCGGCGGGCATTGCAATCGCGCGAGAACTTCATAGGCTTGTGTTTGAAGCGCGTCACCCGCGAGGATAGCGCCGGCTTCACCGTAAACTACATGGCAGGTTGGTTTACCGCGGCGCAGATCATCGTTATCAAGAGCGGGCAGATCATCATGTACGAGCGAATAAGTGTGCAGCATCTCGAGAGCTGCGCCTAGCTCTTCGACACCTTGAGGAAGTTCACCATCTGTCGAAACTGCGCGAGCCGCTTCCATGCAGAGCACGGGACGAATACGCTTGCCGCCCGCGAACACGCTGTGCCGCATGGCTTGATGGATGGATTGCGGATAAGCGTCAGCGCCAGGTATCAGGCGTTGCAGGGCAGCATCCGTCAATCTGCATCCGGAATCCAGCGCTTCTTTAAGAGACAAGATTGCCATGGAAGAGTTATTTCTTTGCGCGGGACTCGGTTGCATCGGCATCGAATGGTTGCGGCGTGACTTTGTTGCCTTGTTTCAGAAGTATCTCAACTTTACCTTCGGCGGATTCGAGCTCCGAGCGACAGTCGTTGGAAAGCTTCATACCTTCTTCAAACAATGCAAGGGCCTGCTCAAGCGGAACATCTCCTCGTTCCAGCTGATCCACTATTTTCTCGAGCCTTTGTAGGCACTCTTCAAATTTCGGCACGGTGAGATTGTATCAAGCGGGAAAAGCTTGGCCGCAGATTAACGCTGATGACGCAGGTTTGAAAACGCGACACGGAGAACGGAGACACAGAGAAATGACACTTGGGCCAAGGCTATTTCGCGGTCTTGCCCAATAGATGCCCTAACTTCTCTTGCTTGGTCCTCAAATACTTTTCTGTATGCTCTTGCGGCTCCACTTCACAGGGCACGCGTTCAACTACTTTCACCCCGGCGGCTTCTACCGCGGCGACTTTTTCTGGATTATTGGACAGCAACCTCACTTGCTTCACTCCCAATGCAACCAGTATCTGAGCCGGTAGTTCGAATCCGCGATGGTCCGCCTTGAAGCCTAGATGCTCGTTGGCCTGAACTGTGTCCATGCCTTGGTCTTGTAAAGCATATGCTTTCAACTTCGCCATCAGGCCGATGCCGCGCCCTTCCTTCTGCTCATATATAAGGACGCCTGACCCGGCGGCGGCGATCATCTCCAGCGCCATTTCAAGTTGCTGACGGCAATCGCAACGCAGCGAGCCGAAGACATCGCCGGTAAGACACTGTGAATGCACGCGGACTAGAGGCGTGGAATTCTTGATGTCACCGTGAACGAGAGCAACCGCTTCTTCCGTGCCGGATGGTGTCTCGCCCTCGAATCCGAGGATGCGGAAATGTCCCCAGCGTGTAGGGAAGTCAGCCTCAGCGGCTTTCCGTATGGTGGGTGGAGTCACAAGTTGATTATATTTCACCGGTGAAGCGGTCGATTCTGGCATGGCTCTTAGATGTAGAAGTGGTTAAATAGACTCAGATGGATCAGAACCTCATCTTGGTAACGCTTCTCGTGAAGTTAGGCGCGTCAGCGGCCATCTCCGCGGCGCTGGTGCGTTCATGGGAATTCCGCTCGCGGCTGTTCCACGAAGAGGGCCGCACCATGCGTGAGACCACCATCCTGACCATTGCCATCGCTATCCCTTACGGACTCGGTGTGCAGGTGCGCCACATGGTGGCCAACTTCAAGGCCGCCGACCTCGCTTTTGAAGGCACCATGATCATGGGTGTTATCGGCGGCGTTTATGCCGGAGTCCTGGGGGGTGCGCTGTGCGCGATCCCCGCCGTCTTGCACGGCGAGTATCTAACACTGCCGTTCAATCTCACGGTGGGATTGATCGCCGGCGGATTACGCGATCTCGCCGATGATTGGGCGGATAAAGAAGACATCTGGTCATTCTCTCCGTTCGTTGACCTCACCATCTTCCGTTGGATCAAACGCAATATTCCTAAGCCGCGCATGGACTGGCAGATCGCTTTCTTCGTGGTCATTCTGCTTTTGCAATTCGCGCGCATGGAACTGGGCTTGCTTTTGCCCAAGGAGATATTCTCGATCACGAGCCATGATCCGTGGATCTTCGGCGCTATATGTCTTACCACCGTCATGTGCGTAGCCATACCGCTAAAGATTTGGAACGGCACGCGGACTGAACTTAAACTGGAAGAACAGACGCGCCTCCTTTTGCAGTCGCGGTTAGACGCGCTGCAGAGTCAGATCAACCCGCACTTTCTGTTCAACACACTAAACTCCGTATCCTCGCTGGTGCGCGTTGAACCCGACACGGCAAGGGAAGTCGTAGTGAAGCTGGCAAACATCCTGCGTTCACTATTGCGAAAGCATGATGCTTTCTCTGATCTGCGTGAGGAACTGGCATTTATCGATGACTATCTTGATATCGAGGTCATTCGCTTTGGTGCAGACAAACTGCGCGTTCACAAAGACCTTGAGCCGGAGACGCTCGATTTTATTGTTCCCAGCATGTTGCTGCAGCCGCTGGTCGAAAATTCCATCAAGCACGGGCTGGCACCAAAAGTGGACGGCGGAA
>JAICWB010000048.1 GCA_025935035.1 Terriglobales bacterium | reverse complement strand
CTTTGAATCGCTGGATTTCAGCTAATAAGTTGGAAGTACAGTGCCAACTGTAAGAAGTCAGATGCACCGTTGAGAGTAGTTGGTTGTAGATTGAGGCAAGAAAAAACCGTGCCGGGGCACGGTCAAAGGTTGCAAATCATTGAGGAGATGACCTTTAGCTTTGTCCCACGATGGTGCGGAGCTTGCCAGGCATGAAGTGGTATGGCGGCCATGGTCCGCTGAGGTTCAGCTCGCAGCCTTTTAACTGGCTGGCGGCGCTGGCGTAGCGGTTCTGATATTTCTCAATGGATTTGTGCTCGATCAGGTGGGCGATATCGATTAGCATGGCGCCGGTCTCGATGCGCCGACAGGAGATTTCTTCTTCCAGCGGATGAAAAAGCTTGTTCACTTGCGTGGAGAGCGCGCGCGCTTTCGTCTGGCGCTCGCGCTGGCGGCTGGCTTTTACGCGCAGAGTGCTGAGATATTCGCCGCCGACGGAATTCGGCAGTTCGATGTCAGTCATGGCTTCGCGCAGGGAGCCGTCTTTCACGACCAGTTTCAAATGCATCTCGGCCTTGCCGCGTAGTCGGTCCACCGATGCGGTGAACTGCTTACGATTGGCGCGGACGGCCTTGCGCATGGAGTCGTCAGAATCAAAAACCGTTCCGAATCGGAACGGCAGGACGGTGGTGCGCTCAAAGCATGCACCGATCACGCGGGCATGTTCGACGACAGCCTGTTGGGTGAGCTGTCCGTTGGGGACATATTCGCTCACGATCACGGCGAAGTCGCCGCTCGGATAGCCGAAAACCTGCGTGTTATTCACGCCATGAAGATTTTCAATTGGAAAAGGACGTCTAGCTCTGGTAGTTCCCTGGAAGGCTTGCTGTTCCGTGATGCAATACGCGTACCACGCCATACTAGTCTCTCCGGCAAAAGTGCGAGCCAATGTGACCACTGTGCCCGGTTTTTGGGATCAAGGGCCTAAGTACCTGAATTGTTTTCAAAAGAAGAGCGACTTGCGGAAGACACAACTGCACTGGGGAAGGTGAAGTGGTGTCTCTGAAACCCATCCTAGCCCTTTCACTTAGGAATGGCAAATGCTGATTTCAAAAGGATTGCAGGTTTCGGATTGCGATATATTCCGAGAAAGACCATTAAAACAGGTATAAAACCCGAAGATAAATGCACGGAAATCTGTGCAATAGACTGTGGAAAACCCTAGATGAAGATATCGAGTTAATCAACCCGGCAAAAAGGTTTGTTGCTGGGGGCAGGAGCCGGTGCGAGCATTTCTCCCTTAAATCTGCATCTTACTGATTGAGCAACACGCGAATCGCGTGAGGCGTGCAAGGCAAAGAACTCCAGTCCCAAGAGGCTTTGTTGGAAGCTGAAATGGCACATCCCCCAGTTCCCGCTGCAGACAGCAACTCGGAATCGTTCGTGGTGCCGGCGTGCGGCGAGTTGGCGCAGGAGACGATCAGCCAGCGCTGGCAGGATGTGAACCGCCTGCTGAAGTTGAGCATGATGTCTGGCCAGCAGATGCAACTGGACGCTACGCTGGCAACGCTGTGCGAACAGGCGCGCGCCATGATGACGTTTGAACGCGCCTTGGCATATTTTTGGAATGAAAAAGAAGAAAAGTTCAGCTTGCGCAGTTGCGTCGGCGTAGATGACAGACTGCGCGCGACGCAGGCGCCGGGAAATCTTTTCAACCTATGGTCAGTGAAGCATGGTCAGCCGATGCTGTTCCCGTTTGGCCGCTCGCTCACGGTAAGCGCACTTCTGGCGGACATGGAAAGCCGCTGCGCGGTGGTGGTCCCCATCTTCGTGAACAATCGCGTGATGGGATCGCTGCAGTTCTTCTCGACCAAAGATGACGCGTTCTCCCTGCAAGATATCCAAATGCTGTGGATGATGGTGCGCATCGCGGAAAATCTGTTGGCGCGTGAAACCGCGACCGAAGGCCTCATCCACTTTGCATTCACTGACCACCTTACGGGCCTGCGCACTCGCGGATATTTTGAGCAGCAGCTTGAGCTCGAGATCAAACGCTCAGAACGCAACCAGCAGCCCTTCGTGTTGCTGATGCTGGACATCGACCATTTCAAGACCTTGAACGACACCTATGGTCATCATGTGGGCGACGTGGTCCTGAAACAAGTAGCGCACATACTCACGGCGGACATGCGCGAGGTGGACACGGTGGCGCGATATGGCGGCGAAGAATTCGTGATCGTGTTGCCAGAGACGACCGAAGACGAGGGCCATGCGGTGGCGCAACGCATCCGGCGGGCGGTAGAGCAATCAGACTACGCGCACGCGCGACTGCCGGGGGCGGAGACCAAGAAGCTTTCCATCAGCATCGGACTGTCAGTGTTCGACCCCAAGGCGAAAGCAAGATCGAAGCGTGATCTGGTGGACTCCGCTGATTCAGCGCTTTATTCCGCCAAGAGCCAGGGACGCAATCGTGTAGTGAAGCATCGAGAGCTGCGCACGGCGTAGGTTTTTCATGACTGTTCTCAGCAGAACCGGGACCGGCGAAAGTCGCGGGCCGATCACGAGAGTTAGACGGCGCGCTGTGACACTAGAGTCCTCAGAGGCTCAGCCGGCGAGACGAACGCGCAAGATCCGGGCGTGGGAGGTAGTTCACGCCTGCGACTTTGCGCGCGACATTGCGGATGTGATCGAGGCGCAGATCAGCGCAGGGATGCGGCCATACCTGCTAACCGTGGGAGCGGATGTGGCGCCGAAAGCTTCCGTCCTGCAAACATGGCAAGACGTGCGCCGCTGGAAGAAGGCACTGGATGAATCCGGCGCGCAGACTACACCGCAACTGATCCATGCACATTCGTTCTCCTCTGGCATGGCCGCGGTGCGCATGGGCGCTTGCACGGTCTATGACTTGCGATTGACGATCGAAGAGCGGCTGACATTGATGTTGATCGCGAAAGAAGGCACGGATGCGCCGGGATCGTGGATGGCCAGGTCATTCCGTACGGCGGAGCAGTTTGTGCTGACGAAAGCAGCGGCCGTAGTGGTCCATACGCCGGCACAGCGGGAAGATTGCATCGGCCGCGGAGTTGCGCCGGAGAGCGTGTTCGTGGTGCCGGACCCGATATCAGTGGACAATGCGACGGAGTTTGCTGAACTGGATGAAGTGTCGCGCCGGCGGGAACGTGAATTGCGGAGTCCACAGTCGATCGCGGAAAAATATGACGAGGTTTACCGGTGCGCGTTTTCGCGGCGGAGCAAGAGCGGGGGCGGGGACGATTCGTCGGGAGCATTGATACCGATACAGGCGAACCTGTAAAGGCGTTTCCCGTTTCCGGAAAGTCAAAAGCCTTTCAACACAGAGAACACAGAGGCCACTAAGTTCACAAAGGTCGTTTTAGATTTTTGTGTTTTGGTTCACGGTTTCTTCGATTTGTTCCCAGTGAACTCGTTGGACTTTGTGTTGAAAGGCTTTTGCTGTCATTTCGCCTTTGCGGGAAGCGGTTACCTCTTGGCCGCTAAGGCCCGCATGTCCAACTGATGTTGCACCACGCGCTGCATCTCGTCGAAGGGCGCGGGTTTGCCTGTCCAGATCTCAAACTGACGCGCGCCTTGGTGCACGAACATTTCGATGCCCGGGATCACGTGGATGCCTTTTGCCCGCGCCATCTTGGTGAATTTGGTCTCGGCGGGCGAATAGACCATCTCAAACGCATAGCGCGTGTTCATCTCTTTCTCAGAGACCAGTGGCTTATCTTGCTCGCCCTTCATGCCGACAGGTGTTGCATTAATGATGGCGTCAAAGCTCAACTTTGCGAGCTGTGTTTTTTGAACGGCTTTCGCTTTTGCTTGCTTAGCCAATTTCTGCGCCGCTGCGGCGGTGCGATTGAGGATGTAAACCTCCGCGCCACGTTCTTTCAAGCCAAAGACGGCTGCGCGTGCCGCGCCGCCCGCGCCCAGCACCAGGAACTTCGAACCCGTGATGGCCATGCGCTGTTCCAACGGACGAACCACTCCGGCGACATCGGTATTGAAGCCGTAAAGTTTGGCGTCGCCACCGCGAATGACCGTGTTGCATGCGCCGATCTTTTGCGTGACAGGATCGGTCTTGTCGAGATATTTCAGGATGTCAGTCTTGTAGGGCATGGTCACGCTGAGGCCGTGAATGGGAATATCGCGCACGCACTGCATGAGGTCGCCGATGGTCTTCGCATGCAGCGCAAGATAGACGGCGTTTAGATTTTCGCGTCGGAAAGCCGCGTTCATCATTGCTGGTGAAAGTGAATGTCCGATGGGATCGCCGACTACGCCGTACACGCGGGTGGCCGCGTCCACTTGCTCGATGCGGTAAGTGTCGATGAGCGTACGTGCGGCTATTTGTCCGGGCGCGGTCTCTTCGCCGGGATTGGCAGCGCCAAAAGTAAAAATACTTCCCGCGCGAACGGACAAAGCACGGCTGATGATGCCTTGTTCGCCCATGGCCACGCCGATCATGGGACGCTGGTCGCCTCGTTTCTCAAGGAACTTCATCATGTCAACATTGTCATGAAGAGAGGTGGCGGTGGTCACCATCTTGATGAAGTCGGCGGGGTAGTCTTCCATCTTGGCGAAGGTCTCATCCAGCTTCTTCGTGCCGCGGAAGTCATGGAAACTCAAGATGACCTGGGCGTTCTTTTTGAGTTTGTTCCAGTCAGCGGGTTTGAGATGTGCGGCCGTTTCAAGTTCCACATCCACGAGATGGCAGCCGATGGCGGCGGCTTTTGCCAGGATATCCACCTCAGCGGCGATGCTGCCGCGGAATTTGCCACCCGCTTTGGCGCGGCGGCAGGTAGCGATCAATGTGACATGGGGGTGGTACTCGATAAAGCTCTTGAGCTTGGGAAGGAAGAGCGATGGAGTTGAAAGGTAGTCTAACCTGAACTCAATAAAGGGGATATCGCGCGCCACCTGTTCCGCTTTTTCCACCATTTCCGCGGCGTTCTTGCCCACCACGGGCACGCAAACGCGGGGCAGCCGGTGCCGCAACATACGCGGAGGAGCGATGGAAGAGGTTGAACTCATGGGCAGGAATCAGTCGCGAATCATACAGACCATTGGCGAATGATGCAACAGGGAAAGGCGAGGAAATCTGCACAAAATCATGGGCGGTTTTCGGTCGGCCGATGACAAGATTCTTCGGCTCCGGTCTGATTACAATCTGGATATGGCTAAAGCGTTCACTCGTTCCCTAGTGGCGATCTTCCTGTTCGCATTTTCCGCGGCCACGATAGCTCAAACACCGCAGCCCACCCTAGAACAGGCGGCCGCACGATGGAAGTCTGCCGTCGGCGCGCACGGCGTGGTCGCGGTCTTGACCACTACCTCGACGCAAGACGGCGTCTCAGGCACCGTGACAGAAGCGATCACGGCAAAAGGCGACTATCGCGAAGAGACTAAGCGTGAATTCGATCAAGGCGAAGTAGTTCTGACTTCTACGTTGCACGCAAGAAAAGATTGGCAGGGATATGTCCGCAAACTCGAAGGACTGGAGCTTAAACGCTTTCTGACCGCAGAGTACATCGATCGGGCACTCATTTTCGGTCCGGCCGCCGATGCCGAACTTGGCGGAGTGACTGCTGGCGATAAGCCTGACTCATACATATTAAACGCCACGCCCAGAGGCGGGAGCGAAGTGCAGTGGCTGATCGATGCAAAGAGCGGCTTGCCTTTGCGCTCAAAAAATCCCGGACAAGACAGCACCATCATCGAGACATTTTCTGACTGGAAAGATTTTGGCGGCGTGAAGACCGCGGCATCCGCAACCGTTACCGAAACCAACAAGCCGGACTACACATGGAAGAGGGAGTCAGTCCGCTTTACGCGGACATATCCATTCGCCGCGCCAACTCCGGGCCCGTCCGACACAACGCTCGCCGCCAACGCGCCTCCCATCCCGTTCCGCATGGAAGCCGACCACATCATCTTTGACATCGCCATCAACGGACACACCATGCCCATGCTGCTCGACACCGGCGACGACATCGCGTCAATGAATTCCGAATATGCGCAGCAGCTCGGACTCAAACCCTACGGCGGCACCAAGACCACCGGCGGCGGCAATACGACGGACTATCTCTTTGCCACCGGCGCCACCTTCACGCTGCCCGGCGCTGAAGTCCGCGATCAGCATGTGGCTATACTTGACGAGACCGGCCTGGAAAAAGCGCTGGGCATCAAACTCGCGGGCCTGCTCGGGTTCGACTTCATCAGCCGCTTCGTGATCGAGATCGATTATCAGAAACACCTCATGTATCTGCACCACCCGAAAACGTGGAAGTACACCGGAAGCGGCACCATCGTGCCCATCATCTTTGATGAAGGTATCCCATTCACGCACGCGATGATCTCTGCGGGAGACAAGAAAAATATTCCAGCCTACTTCGTCATCGACTTCGGCGCGCAAGAGACCATGACGCTGACGGCACCGTTCGCCCGGAAGAACGATCTTTACGCCGCGGCCGCGCTGAATAAGGTGAATCGTAGCGCGGGCCTGGAAAAGGAATTCTTTGCCCAGCAGAACGTGCGCGGCAAGATCGACGAGCTTGACCTGGATGGGCTGAAGATACAGAACATACCTGTGAACATGTCAGTGAACAAGACCGGCGCCTACGCCAGCGAGGAATTCTCCGGGACGATCGGGCAGGGGATATACAAGCGCTATCACGTCTTTCTTGATTATCAGCGTGCTCGGCTGATCCTTGAGCCCACGCCAGCGGCTTCGGAGGCGTTCAAGGGGCGGTCGACCTATGGCATGTCAATACTTGCCTCAGGGCCTGACTACCACACCTATACCGTCACCGCCGTGCGCGATAACTCACCTGCTGCACAGGACGGGTTTGCCAAGGGCGACGTCGTGATCTCGCTTGACCGGCGTCCCTCGTCGCAGTTCACGTTAAGCGAATTGCGTGCGGCTTTGGCAGAAGATGGCACAAGCCACCAGCTCACAGTTCAGAGGCAGGGCGCGGAGAAGAGATTTGACATCAAAGTACGCGTGATAAGTCTGGATTAGTTCACCAAGGACAGGCTGTTACACTACCTGGCCCCGGCTAAATGGCTATGACTGCGCTGCTCATCATCGATTGCCAGAATGATTTTCTAGAGGATGGCGCTCTGGGCGCGCGTGAAACCTCTGATCTTGTTCCAGCACTGAATCGGGTCATCGCAGAATGTTCGACGCGCAAGGTCCCGCTGTTCTTTACGCGTGACTGGCATCCGGTGAATCACTATTCGTTCCGGTCTGAGGGCGGCATCTGGCCGCCGCACTGCGTGCAGAACACAGCCGGTGCGCGGTTCGCGGAGGGCCTAACGGTTCCTGTTGGGGCTACCGTCGTCAGCAAAGGGCAGATGGTCAACGACGATGGCTACTCCATGTTCGAGAACACCAGCCTGAAGGAACAGCTGCAAAAGCTCGAGGTCCGCGAACTCGCCGTCTGCGGGATCGCTACCGAATACTGCGTGCTGGAAAGCGTAAAAGATGCGCTTCAGGACGGATACAAAGTCGCCGTCTTGATGGACTTAGTACGCTCCATCGAAGCGACCCCGGGCGATTCGTTTGCCGCGCTCGACAAAATGCGCACCCTTGGCGCTGCTCTTGTGAAGAGCGAGAAGTGGCTGGCGAATCTACAAAGGCTGCAAGCCAAACTTTAAGACGATCTTTCAACTCGCCTCATTTCCATATCGCAATCGCGAAAGAGGAATCGGGACTCGCGACTGGCGATCGCTGCTCGAAGCTCACACCCGTCCGCAGCGGCTGTTCACCTGCAAGAATCGCTGACCACCACGTTCCATCTACTCTGCATCTGAGCAGACGTTGGAGGCCTTCCGATGTCAAAGCCGGCCAAACTATTTGTTGTTCTTGCCGCCTTATGCACTAGCCTGTTCGCGCAACAGCAACAATCAGGTCCTTCAGTCGCGATCCAAGCTCTCTCCAAGCAGCGCGCAGCATTGGCTAAAGAATGGTTGCAGTCAAAAGACCCGCTGCACATAGCCTGGGGTGCAGCTATCGCCAGGCAAGATGTTTTGCCGGAGCTCAAGCCGTTGCTCGTTGAGCAGTTGAAGGATTATCCGGAAGCCGGCTCCGCTGACGGAACTTATCATCCGCTGGTGGACGCCGACCGGCACAAGGCTCTGTTGGGTGTTTTGGATTCGGTGATTCTTTTAGGTGTTCCCGTCGATCCAGAAACCGCTTATAAGTTTTATGGTGAATTTCCCGCGCAATCGCTGATCCTGCTGGTCCGCTCCAGCGGCAACACACGTTCGCACGCCTTGCTGGATATCTTTCGCCAGACGGCCACGAACAACGATTGGCTGGCTGCAGGCAATGTTCTGGTCAATGCCCGCCAACCCGGATTTGCGGCTGCGGTGCTGCAAAACTTTACCCGGCATCTTGTGGTTACCGTGGTAGATCCCCACACAGGCGTAACAGGCGGGTTCGGTTCAGGCTCGAGCTGCTGCGGCGCCGGCGGCGTCATGGGAGATTCAGCATGGCCTTCGGTGGGGCTTTATGCTCTATCGAGCCATCCCGCTGATGGTGCAACTTATATGCTGCTGGCCAACGGCGACCAGCCCGTCTTCTATTACCGCGTTGAGTCGCGCAGTCACTATTCAGCAGGCGGCGACTGCAGTGGCGGACAGATGGACCGCGATCAAGTCCGCTCGCAATATCTGGCGCACTTGCTGACCGCGCCCTATGTCCAGCCGAAAGCAAATGCGGATCTGGATGCCCACTCTGGCATCACCATCACATTCGAAAATGCCGAACAATACAGCCGTGAACTTTTGACCGCTATCGTCGGCCAACGCGAAGGTTATCGCCGGGTGGCAAAGCAGCTGTTTCTCGACCAACAGTTGTCAGAGGAAGAATTTTCTGCCGCTCAACCCCACGTTGAAGTTCAGATCAATGACTGGCGTCACGACCGCGGTGGCCTGCCCACGGTGCTTCCGAATAACGAGTGGACAAAAGTGTTCTGACGGCGCCGGAAGCCAATGGGGCCTGTGTTATGGCACCAGGAATCGCGACAATTGATATGGCGCTACTTCTTAGCCGGTGCGGCAGGCGGCTTTGGTGGTTCGCTGGTCGGCGGCACGATGCCTTTCATGCGCAGATAGACCACGATGTTGCCGTAGTGTTCCCAAGTGTGCCACAAGTTCCAGTTCAGCATCTCGAAATTTGTTTTTCCCGGACGCGCGGATGGGTTGCCTGCCGATGCGTCGTTCAACGAATCGTAGGCGCCGTCACAATAGGCGAAGGCGGCTTTCAAATGCGAGACCAGTTCTGTCTTCGTAGAAAAAGTGTTCTCGATGAAGCGGTAGGCTTCTTTGCGCGTCTCGCCTTTTGCCGGCGCGCAGAGATTGTATTGGTCGTCTGCCACATGGGCGATCTGCTGGCCGAAGCTGCGGACCTCGGGCGTGGGCTTGAATCCATAATCTGACTCCGGCATCTTCTCGGCCGCGCGAATGAAATAATCGCGGATGGAGTGGTAATCGGTGCGGACGTCTCCGGTCAGTGACCCATTTTGCGCGGGTGCTTGCACCGCACTTGCGCTAAGTGCCGTCCCCATCACTAGAGTTAATACGCGTTTCATGAATGCACAACCTCCCCGAAGGCTATACAAGTTCGACTGCTGCAATGAATATTTGTCACAGAGACGTTACGCCCGAGATCGCCATTCACACAGGTACCGAGCGAAGCGCTTACATTGATAAAAGTAAAGGCATCAATAACTCGCAAGTCCGCTCATCGTGGCGCTGGCGCAAGAATTGCTCGTGCTGTTCCCGCCGCTCTGCGCGGTGGATTGAGTGCACCAACAGCGAGCCCCATGAAAAGTTGGCGACGCATAATTATTCCTCCAGCAAAAAAAGCGGAGGGTATATGACCACGTGAGTTTCTGGATGTCAACAATTTGTATGGTAACCAGCGGTGGCGTTCGATATTGCGGTGCGCCGATGCACGAGGAAAATTTTCCTGGAGCCTCTTGACTTAGGGCCTCGACTATCTAACAATAGAAACAATGTGTTCGACGATTAATTAACTTAAAGTTAATGGCAACTCAAGCCTTTTATTTTCAATACTTTGATACTTAACCCCTTATTCCGCAATACTTTGCTTCATGGACTATAGGTTAAATCCAAGGCAGTCAATACTTTAGCAAAAAGTATGGGGGGGGGGGCCTCCTGGCATAGAGTTCAAATGGCTATAAAGACGGCCGTGATCACCGGAGCTGCGCAAGGCATCGGACGCCGCACGGCAGAAGTCCTGGCGGAGCGAGGATATCGGCTCGCGTTTCTACATGGATATAGGCAGCTATGCCGGGCAAGCCGATTCGGAATATGGCCGTCGTTTGAAAATTCCGCTGCGCGGAATCTCTAAGATTCAGGCCGCCAAGGCTAAAGGCAAAACATTTGAAACCGCCATTGCGGGCACGGGCAAAGACGCCGGCCCGGCCTGCGCCACGCCAAAAGACTTCAAAGGCTGGAAACTGAAATGAGGTTTGACGGGAAACGGGAAACCGGGAAACGCCGTCTTGCGGTACATGGCCCTCTGGGTGCCCCGTACACCATTGGTAAATAAGCAATATCTTGACCCCTATACCCTGCTTTGTTACGTTCCAAGCGGACGTGTGTGTTCCTGGACTCCGCCGATCGCGCGATATAAATTTTTGCGCGCGGCGGGACGGAAAGTCCGATCAGGAAACATCGGAGGCAGGAATGAAGATCAGGGGCTTGGCAGCAATCCTATTGGCAGGATGCGCGCTGGCATCGGCGCAGACCACTAGCGCCAACGGACCGAGCGAGTCAGACATGTACTGCTCGGGCTTTATCACCAAGGACGCGGTGCCCACCAACTCCAAGCTGGTTGGGGGTTGGGACACGCCGAACCAGGCGCTCTTCTCCGCCCACGATTTTGTTTACTTGAAGGGCGGCAGCTACCAGGCCGGCCAGCAATACGCGATCCTGCGCCGCACACGTGATGTCTCTGGTTGGGAAGTGACCAAGGACCAACGGAAGACCGCCAACAAAGTAGGCATGCAATATGCGGAACTGGGCCGTGTGAAAATTATTGATGTGCAGAAGAACGTCGGCATCGCGCAAGTGGAGTTGAGTTGCGACGCGTTTGACCTGGGTGATATCGCTATTCCCTGGGCGGAGCGTCCAGCCGTGACGTTCAAGGCTTACCCGCCCATCAACCGCTTCACTCCCGCAAGCGGCAAGACCACCGGCCACATCGTGATGGCGCAGGAATATGAAGGACTGATCGGCAGCAAAGACAAAGTCTATCTGGACATTGGCTCGAACCAGGGATTAAAGCCCGGAGACTACTTGCGCGCCACGCGTACTTATCAACAGACTTTAAAAGAT
The DNA here is from genome assembly GCA_025935035.1 of Terriglobales bacterium. Taxonomy (GTDB): domain Bacteria; phylum Acidobacteriota; class Terriglobia; order Terriglobales; family Acidobacteriaceae; genus JAICLA01. The sequence continues at coordinate 3,594 of JAICWB010000048.1, read as the reverse complement.
GAGACAGACAGCCTCGGCTCGAAGGCGGCTGTCCCTGATTACGGCACATACCAAAAGACAAAGCTTGTGGAGCCAATGCCGAAGGCGGACCAGGGCTTGAAAGATGTAGCTGACTTTCCGCGCCGCACGCTTGGCGAGATGATCGTGTTGCACACCACACCGGTTAGCGCGACAGCGATGATGACCGCGACCCTGGAGCAGGTGCAGATCGGTGATGGAGTAGAGCTGATGGAAGAGCCGCCGCCACCACCGCCTCCACCGCCGGTGGCAGCGCCGATGCCGCCGTCTGTCTCGTGCACTGCGGATCCGGCGTCAGTCACTGCCGGGGACACGGCGACGATACGCGCCAATGGTGACAGCCCGGATAATCATCCGCTGACCTATACATTTGCTGCGAGCCAAGGCTCACTGACGCAGCGCGACAATGTTGCCACGCTGACTACCGCGGGCGCTTCAGGCAACATCGCGGTGACGTGTACGGTGACTGACGACCGGAACCTTACAGTCTCCGGGCATACTTCTGTCGCCGTGCAACCGCCGGCCGCTCCGCCGCAAGCCAGCCAAGCGGGCGATTACGCTTTTCTGCCGAACTCGGCGCGAGTGGACAACAAAGCGAAAGCGATACTCGATGGCATCGCTCTGCGCTTGAACCGCGAGGCGAACAGCAGTGTTTTAGTCGTGGGATACAGCGCGGTGGCGGAAAAGAATTCGCTCGGCCTGGCGCGTGCTAACAACTCGAAGGCTTATCTCACGAAAGATAAAGGCATCGATGCGGCGCGTGTGACCACTGCCGACGGTGGCAAAGGCGGACGCAGGGTAGAGGTATGGTTCGTGCCTGCGGGAGCGGCCATGCCGGCGGTAACGCCAGTGGCGGCGCCTACGGCTGCGGCAACGGCAAAGCCGGCGGCGGCGAAGAAACCGGCGACCAAAGCTGCGCCGAAAAAGTAAGAGTCAGTTGCTAGAAGAAGAGGCTCCCGCGAGGGAGCCTCTTTTGTTTCGAGGAAAATGCCAAGTTTAATCTGGGCATGCTATGAGGTAGAGAACATCTACTCGCAGTGCAGCCATGCCGGCTCACTGAAGGATATTCTTTCGTTCGGCAGCTTGCGTGGAAATGAAAAAAGTAGTCTGGCCGGTCTGGCCGCGTTGATGGGTAGTCATGTCACCTCAGGGGCTAAAGCCCAACATATTACATGGGGGTCATTACCGCAGGCCTAGGAAGGCCTGCTCCACCCGACGTGGTATTGCGCCAGGTGACTAGATGGCAGGATTCCGGTGACCGAGTTATCGGGTGGGTTCAGCGTTGGCCGAAGCATGTAGCTTTTTCTTGCGGCGGCTTAACACGAACGATCTGCGGCGGCGGGTCTTCTGCGCGCTGTGATCGATCTTCTTCCAGAAGCCGACGAAATAGTCGAACGCGGAGATGAGAGAGATCGTCACCATGATCCACATCATGGTGCGGGCCACGAGTTCGGTGTGGAATGCGAGCGGACCGAGGTCGATCTCAAGCCAGTAGTGGTCCACGATGGCCAGTGAGATGGCTACGATCTGCGCCACCATCTTGAATTTGCCAAAGTCGCTGGCTTCGATGGTGAAGCCTTCTGAGGACGCTATGGAGCGCAGGCCGCTTACCAGGAATTCGCGAGCGATGACGATGACGGCGACCCAAGCGGGTACGATGACAGGGTTAAATTGCACTAGAGCGATGAAAGCACCGGCAACCATGAGCTTGTCTGCGAGCGGGTCAAGGAGCATGCCCAGCGTGGTGACTTGATTGCGCTTACGGGCGAGGTACCCATCGAAGCCGTCTGTGATGGAAGCGAGAACGAAGAGTGTTGTGGCAGTGATCTCACGCAATCCCGGCTGATGGAACCATGCGCAGTGGGGAGAGAGAAACCATATCAGCAGCGGGACGGAAGCGATACGGCTCAGCGTGAGGTAGTTGGGAAGGTTCACTGGCTTGATTATAGAGAGTTTCTAGTTTCTCGTTCTAGTTTCTAGAACGACCCGCATCCTCCACTACGAATCCACAATTGAAGTTCCGCAAAGGAAAGCAGGTTCCTCGCTTCGCTCGGAATGACAATTTAAATAAGAAGAGCGAGTGGATTGTGGCCCACTCGCTCCGTATCGATAGAGATCCTTCGCCTAAAGCTGGCTTAGTATGACAAGTTGCGGTTTGTTATGCGTACAATCCGCGCTGCTTGATGGTGAAGGCCACGCGATCGATCGCCAGCATGTATGCGGCGATGCGGTTGTTGACGCCGTGGTTCTCTGAGTATTGGACCACGTTCTCGAACGAATCGACGAGGATGTGTTCCAACTGCTCATTGACGACGGCTTCTTTCCAGAAGTAGCCCTGCCGGTCTTGCACCCACTCGAAGTAGGAAGCGGTCACGCCGCCGGCGTTGGCGAGAATGTCCGGCACAACGAAGACTTTCTTGTCAGCGAGGATGTCGTCGGCTACAGAAGTGGTGGGACCGTTCGCGCCTTCGATGATGATCTTGGCTTTGATCTTGTCAGCGTTCTTGCTGGTGATCACGTTTTCTGTCGCGCAGGGGGCGAGAACATCGCATTCGGTCTCGAGCAGCGCCTTGGAATCGTGCGCGTCCGCGCCTTTGAAACCGGTGATGCTGCCGTTGCGCTGCTTGTGTTCCACGAGCGCATTGATGTCGATGCCGTTCTTGTTATAGAGGCCGCCATCCCACTCGCCGATGCCGATCACTTTGTATCCGGCATCGTGCATAAGCTGCGCTGCGTTGGAGCCGACGTTGCCGAAGCCTTGAACGATCACGCGCGTGCCTTCGCGCTGCATGCCGAGTTTCTTCAGTGATTCATCGGTGATGATGAGCACGCCGCGCCCGGTGGCCTCGCGGCGTCCGCGGGAACCGCCGATGTTCAGCGGCTTGCCGGTCACGACGGCCGTTACGGTCTGGCGCATGTGCATGGAATAGGTGTCCATCATCCACGCCATGGTCTGCTCGTTGGTGTTCATATCCGGCGCGGGCACGTCTTTTTCCGGACCGATGAACTCGATCAATTCCGCGGTGTAGCGGCGGGTGATCTTCTCCAGTTCGCGCTGCGAGAGCTTTTTGGGGTCGCAGATGACGCCGCCCTTGGCGCCGCCGAAGGGGATATTCACCACGGCGCATTTCCAGGTCATCCAACTGGCGAGAGCGCGGACTTCGTCGAGGTTTACGTCCGGCGAGAAGCGTACGCCGCCCTTACCCGGGCCGCGCGCGATGGAGTGCTGCACGCGATAGCCGGTGAAGACCTCGAGGCGGCCGTCATCCATCTGGATGGGCAGGTGAACGATGATCTCGCGGTTGGGGTAACGAAGGATCTTCCAGAGGCCTTCGTCGAGATTAAGTTTTTTTGCGGCGATATCGAAGCGCGCAGCTTGTGCTTCCCAGGGGTTGAACTCTTTTTCGGTAGAGACGCTCATGAGGTGTCCGTTTCTAAGGAGATGATGACGCTAAATCGGTGACGCGGGGATTCTTACAAGACGGGCTAAAAGGCAACAGGAAAGTATATGGAAGGGGTGGGGGAAAGGGCAAGAAGGGAGGAGTGCGGTTCACCTATCGGACGTGAAAGAAGCAG
>JAICWB010000195.1 GCA_025935035.1 Terriglobales bacterium | reverse complement strand
CCCATGTCACTGGTGAAAGAACCGCAGAGCAAAGCGGTGCAGGTTTAAGGAAGAGTGATGGCAGAAACAGCAGTATTTCCGCACAGGATCAAGCGCGACGCCGAGAAGATGTCGCCGGCGCACGTGCTTATCATCGACGACGAGATGGCCATCCGCGAGTCACTGCAGACACTTCTGGAGCTGGAAGATTACATAGTGACTCAGGCAAATAATGCCGAGCAAGGTCTGTCGCTGTTGGCGGCGAATACTTACGACCTGGTCATGCTGGATATTTCCCTTCCTGACCGTAACGGACTGGATGTACTGGAAGAGATCCGTGAACGCGATGCTTCCACGCCCATCATCATGATCACGGCGCATGGGACGGTGGATAACGCGATCCGCGCCATGCAGAACGGCGCATCAAACTTCATCGCCAAGCCGTGGGACAACGAAAAACTGCTGGCTGATGTTTCCGCTGCCGTGGCGCGCCGCCGCGTCGAAGAAGAGAATGAACAACTTAAGCGCGCACTGAAACAGCGCTACAGCTTCTCCAATATCGTGGGCAAGAGCGACCGCATGCTGAAGGTGTTCGACCTCGTGGCGCAGGTCGCACCCAGTCGTTCCACGATCTTGATCCAAGGCGAAAGCGGTACCGGCAAAGAGCTGATCGCGAAGGCCGTGCACGCGAATTCGCCGCGTAAAGACAGGCCCTTCGTCCCTGTGAATACCGGTTCGATGCCGGGCGATCTGCTGGAATCCACCCTGTTCGGGCACGTGAAGGGAGCGTTCACCTCAGCCATCGCTTCCAAAAAAGGCCTATTCGAAGTCGCGGATCGCGGCACCATATTCCTCGATGAGATCGGGTCCATGGGCATCGACACGCAGGCAAAGATCTTGCGCGTACTGCAAGACCGCAAGTTCATGCATCTGGGCGGTGTCACTGAGATCCAGGCAGACGTGCGTATCATCGCTGCCACCAATGAGGACCTCAAACAACTCGTGAAAGAAGGCCGCTTCCGCGAAGACCTTTATTACCGCTTGAATGTCATCACCATCGACTTGCCGGCCCTGCGCGACCGCAAGGAAGATATTCCGCTCCTGGTCACCCACTTCTTGCAGCGATTTTGCAATGAGAATGGCAAACCGAACCTCATGATGAATCCCGAGGCCCTGCGTCCATTGATGGATTACGGTTGGCCCGGCAACGTGCGCGAACTGGAGAACGTGGTGGAGCGCGCCGTTGTTCTGTCGGGCGGTAACAGTATTGGCGTCGACCTGATCCCTGACCATATCGTTGGACGTGCGCCGATCACCAGCATTTTAGAGGGCCGGGAAGACGCCTCCCTGTTTGACATCATGGAAGAGTGCGAACGTCGCATCATTGTGGATATGCTCGAAAAATGTAATTGGAACCAGACTGACGCAGCTGAGCGTTTCCGTGTCCCGCTCTCAACGCTCAACCAGAAGATCAAGCGGCTGAATGTTGAGATCCGCAAGAAAAGCCGCGACTAGCGAGTTCCAGCGGCGAATCTTTTGCCATCGTCCTTTATCTAATAAACATGACTGACAAGATCAAAAAGACTGACGCCGAATGGCGCGAACAGCTTACGCCTGAGCAGTATCGCATCACCCGACAGAAGGGCACAGAGATGGCCTTCACCGGCGAGTACTACAAGACCAAGACGCCGGGCACTTATCTGTGCGTCGCTTGCGGACAGGAGTTATTCAGCTCTGACACAAAGTATGAATCCGGCAGTGGGTGGCCAAGCTTCTATCAGCCTTTGCAGAAAGATGCGGTTGAAACCGTTGACGATAGTAGCCACGGCATGACTCGCACTGAAGTAGTCTGCGGCCGCTGCGGAGCACACCTAGGCCATGTCTTCCCCGATGGGCCGCGTCCAACGGGACTGCGCTACTGCATGAACTCTGCGTCTTTAAAGTTACAACCGAAATAACTCCCGCAAACTCAAGAAATTAAAGGCGGACCAGGATTCGTTCCTAGTCTGGTTCGCCATCGTTTTCCTTCCTTTGAAGCGGTACCTTTTCCGGATAAACTCTCAGGCTATTATGCGGAAAGTGTCGAGTGCGCTGGCCTGCGTGCTTGCAGGGCTGGGGTGTCTCTCCGCGCAGCTTTGTGCCGCGCAGACGCCGCGCCGCATTCCGCGCCAAACTTCAGCGCAGCAGGCCGCCATCGTCGGGCGCGTGGCTCGTCAGGTTTCCGGTGAAGGGAACGCTCAGCCCATTAGTGGCGCTGAGATAACGCTACAGAGCGGCAATCGCATTGTTTCTTCCGCCACCGATCCCGATGGCGTCTTCCGCGTCGGAGGATTGCTCACTGGCACTTATCTTCTTTCCGCGAAGCATTCAGGATTCCAGCCGTTCATGCGTGCCAACGTGGAACTTCACGCGGGCGAGATGCTGGTACTGGAGATCGCGCTGACCCCCGCAACCACGACTGCAGAGACGCGACCCGGGACCGAGCGTCAGATCCCGGTCATGACGCCCGAGGGTGACGCCGAAGCGCAGCCGTCCTATCGCGAGATCAGCCGACGTCCCACCACCGATTCTGAGGCCATCTCATTCGCGTCAACACCTCCGCCTGATAAGAATTTTGTCACCGAGCGCGACCGTTGGGATTTGGCCATGTCCGATTGGGAGCGGTACGGGGATCGCGAAGGCGAATTCGGTTGGACCCGCGGACGGTGGTTCGATCCGTTTAATCGAAATCGCATCAAGGGAGACAAGCCGGTCATCGGCCAGAACATTTTTCTGAACTTTACCGGTACGAGCACGACCGCTTTCGATGGACGCCGCTTGCCGGTGCCCAGCGGCGCGTCCGCGGCAAACCCCAATAGCGAGGTCTTCTTCGGTAAAGGCGGCCAGGCGTTCGTGGCGCAGACCGTGCGGCTGTCATTCGATCTGTTTCACGGCGACACCAGCTTTAAGCCTGTGGATTGGCGCATACGCGTGACCCCGACGTTCAATATGAACCAGCTCTGGGCGCGCGAACGCGGCGCCGTGAATATTGACGTGCGTGAGGGCACATCCCGCTTCGATGAGCATTTCGGGTTGCAGGAAGCGTTCGGCGAGGTCAAGCTGCATGACCTCAGTCCCAATTACGATTTTGTTTCTGTCCGTGCAGGCATCCAGCAGTTCAGCAGCGATTTCCGCGGATTTATCTTCACTGACGAACAGCCGGGAGTGCGAGTGTTCGGCAATTTGCGGTCAAACCGCGTGGAGTACAACGCGGCTTATTTCCAGATGATGGAAAAGGACACGAACAGCGGTCTGAATAAGTTTCGCCGGCGTCAGCAGCAGGTGCTGATCGGGAATGTTTATATCCAGGATTTCTTTTTTCACGGATACACGACCCAGTTCAGTTACCACTTCAACAAAGACGATGCTTCCCTGCACTATGACGAGAATGATTTCCTTACGCGCCCCGCGCCCATCGGCGCGGTAACACCCCACAATATTCGGACGCATTACATCGGGTGGACCGGTAATGGACACATCGGCAAATTGAATATCAATCACGCCGCATATCAAGTGCTGGGTCACGACGATTTGAATCCCATCGCGGGCCACTACGTGGACATCAATGCCCAGATGGCGGCGGTGGAACTGTCTGTGGACCGCGACTGGCTGCGTTATCGCACGTCAGTATTCTACGCGTCAGGCGATAAGAACGCGCGGGACAGCGTCGCGCGCGGATTTGATTCCATCGACGAAGCGCAGACCTTCGCGGGCGGCGACTTCATGTTCTTCAACCGAGAGGGCATACGGCTGACGGGCACCGGGGTCGCGTTGACCTCTCCCGATAGTTTTCTCCCTGACCTCCGGTCCAGCAAAGAAGAAGGCCAGTCGAACTTCGTGAATCCGGGAATTTTTTTGGTGAATGCAGGCGTGGACGCTGATTTGACGCCAAAGCTGCGCGCCATCACCAATGTGAACTACATGCGATTTGTGCGTCCCAGCGTCTTCGACCAATTGCTGTTCCAGTCGAACATCGCGTCGAACATCGGCACCGATTACAGCGTCGGGCTTGTGTATCGCCCGCCTCTGACCGACAACATAACGTTGACCGGGGGTGTGTCTGCGCTGACGCCGGGCCTTGGACTTCGCCAGATTTACACGAGCAAGACATTGATCTCGGGTTTCATTGTTGTGAGATTCCAGTTCTGAAGAAGTTTTACGCGGATATAATCGGGCGACCCCATAGGTTCATGCGACTCTCTACAGTAAAAATCGGCCGATGGATCATCGCGCTCGTCTTTGCATGTGCGCTCGTACTGTTGGTAGTGCGGGCCGGCGGGAACGCACAAGCTGCCGCGCCTCAGCCGCAAGATCAGGGCTTGCTCGGTCAGAGCCAGCAAGATGCCGACGCAAAGAGTGCCGGTTGCATCTCCTGTCACACTCAGACTGACAGTGCGACGATGCATCCAACCGGCACAGTGCGGCTTGGCTGTACTGATTGCCATGGAGGCGACGCTGGAGTGACTGTGGCCACAGCCTTGGCGGCTGATTCCTCAGATTATCAACTAGCCAAAAAGAAAGCGCATGTTCAGCCGCGCCACAAGGAAAACACATCCGGTGGGGCGAACCCGGTCCGCGCTTACACCAACTGGATCAAAGAGAGTTATGACTTCATACGCTTTGTGAATCCAGGAGACCTTCGGGTAGCCGCGCAGAGCTGCGGCACATCGGGATGCCACGCGGCAGAAGTACAAAAAGTGCGCACTAGCATGATGACGCACGGCGCAATGTTGTGGGAGGCCGGCCTATATAACAATGGCGCTTATCCATATAAGAATGCGCATTTCGGTGAAGCATACTCCGAAGATGGTTCGCCGGTTCGGCTTCAGACGTGGCCTCCGCCAACGGCGGAAGAGACCAAGACGAAAGGCGTGCTTCCCTTCCTCGACCCTCTGCAACGCTGGGAAGTGTCGATGCCCGGCAACGCCTTGCGTGTGTTTGAGCGGGGTGGCGGCAAACGCGGCGAAACCGCGAATCCCAATCCAGAAGAAGACGCCGGACGCCCTGACGTAAAACTGGGCGAGCGCGGCTTTGGCACCGAGTTACGGACGGACCCCGTTTTCCTCGGACTGCAAAAGACACGATTGCTTGATCCTTTGCTTTCATTCCCGGGCACCAATGACCAGCCCGGCGACTATCGTGGCAGCGGCTGCACCGGATGCCACGTGGTGTATGCCAACGACCGCAGCACGTTCAACTCCGCGCAGTATGCGCAGTATGGCAACGAGGGACACTCGATCACGGTCGATCCTACGATTCCAAAAAATCAATCAGGACATCCTCTGCAGCACGTTTTCACCCGCACCATCCCGTCCAGCCAATGCATGAGCTGCCACGTGCATCCGGGCACGAACATGATGGCCACTTATTTCGGCTACACCTTCTGGGACAACGAAGTGGACGACCAGAAGATGTATCCGAAGATAGAGCACGATCCCACGCAGGCTGAATTGCAGCGCGCACATCTTCGCAATCCGGAAGGCGCCACCGCGCGCGGGCTATGGTCTGATGTGAAGTTCTTGGAGAAGACCGGCACACCGGAATTCAACAAAGACCTGCAGCACACGCAATTTGCTGACTTCCACAGCCATGGCTGGATATTCCGTGCCGT
>JAICWB010000105.1 GCA_025935035.1 Terriglobales bacterium | reverse complement strand
GAACGCGATTGCCTGGCTCTACGCTACTAGTAAAGATCCTGCGGTGTTCAATCCTGCCGCAGCACTGGAACACGCGCGCAAAGCGGTGGACTCTACTAAAGACGACCCTGACGGCGCTCGCCTGGACACGCTCGCCAAAGCCTACGCCGTCAACGATCAGTACGAACAGGCAATAAAAGCCGAGACCAAAGCCCTCGCACACGCCGCCCCCGACGACGTGAAAGACTTTAAACAGCGGTTACAGGAGTACCAGGCGGCCGATAAGCAAACAAGTCCGAAAAAGATGACTTCACTCCGCTAGGGAAGAACTCGACAGAACGTGCCCCATCCAATCGCTGGGTTTTGGACGATTGGGTGCGATCGGCCACGGCTCAATAATGAAACCGGTACTTCACTTGCACCTGCACCCTTCGCGGATCATCAAAATGCGTTCCGCCAAACGTATTACTGTTGTCGAGTAGGAATCGCTTGTCCCCGATGTTCGTCGCCGATAGTTGCCCTGACCAATTTTCCCCAAAGTTCTTGCCAATGGCGAAGTCCACGGTCGTATGTGTTGGCAAATGGTCCGGTCCATCCCCGTCAAGAAACCCTGAGCCGAAACTTAGATTGCTCGACACCCACGCGTGCCAAGGCAGTTCGGTATAGAAACCCGTACTCAATGTGTCGCGCTGGTCGTGGTCGAGAAAGAAATAATCGTTATTAGCTGGCGGAGAGAAATCGGTCAAACCACCGCTCACCCCGCCGCGGCCTTCGATATATTGCCGCGAAAATGCCAAATGCGCTGTGCCTCTTCCAAACAGTTTAGGCGACTTCACCAGCGCCTCCACTCCGTGGATGCGCGCTCTGTCGATCGTGAGCGGTAAGAAAATATTCGAGTCCCCAAGTACATCATGGTCAAAAAAGTTCTTGGCGTGTGTCACAAAGCGCGAGAAATCGAATGTCCATCCGCGCAGCGGCACCGCGGCGCCGAACTCATATTGTTCGTCGCGCTCGCCCTGCAGCGGCAAGAATCCCACGCCTTGCGAGATCGCAAACTGCTCCACTGGTCCGTTCACCGTCGTCAGCGGTGGCGCTTGATAGTACCGGCCATAGAACGCTCGCAGCACAGCGCGGACTATCGGTACTGTGAATGCGCCGCCGATCCGCGGATCCACCGCGGTCTGGTCGATGTCAGCCGAGTAATGCGTCACCCGCACCCCGCCGTTAACAGTGAACCACTGCGTCAGCCGGAGTTGGTCTTCCGCGTAAAGCGCAGTCACAGAACCTTTCGGAGTATCCATCTGGTTCAATGCCGATCCTGAACCATCCGTGGCAGTCAGCGCGAATACCAGATTGTCGTTCTGTCCGAACACCTGCAGTCCCCCGCGGGCGGTGTTGCGCGCGGTCTGCCACTGCAGGTCGGCAACGCCGCCGTAATAATTCGAGGCGTGCTCTTCGTTAGTGATGAGCGGAAAGTCGTTCGGCCCGCCATCGTACCGCGAGCGGTTGTAGTGGAAGAACGGCGAAAAGGTGAACACTAATCCTTTGGCCGCTGTATGTAACCACGTAAAGTTGGTGAAAACGTCGCGTTCGTTTTCACTGTCACGAATGCCCGCTTGCTCGTCTGCCAGGGTGTTGGGTATCTGAAAGTGGTCGTTCCTGGCGGCCGCCACAAATCGCACCTGGTCTGAACTCCGCGGATTGTAGATCAAGGAAATGAATCCATTCACCGCGCCATTCTGGTCGTGATGCACCTCCGGCTCCGGCGTCTCCAAGCCAAGATCCGTGCGATTTCCACCCACGCTGGCGAAGTAAGCGAACTTCTGCGTGTGGTCACCAAAGCTGATCTCATCATCGGTTGTGTTGTGTTCTCCGAAGCTGGCTACGATCTCCGCCTGCCGGTTGCGTTCAAATCCCGATCGCGTCACCACATTGAACACACCGTAAGTGCGGTCCCCATATTGCGAAGAATATCCGCCGCGCTGGACCTCGATCTCCTCGATGTTTTTCGGATCGAATTGCGGCCCCACGTTGCTGGCGATATTTGTATTCGGCACCGGCACGCCATCGATCAGCCACGTGACCTGGTGTCCGCCGCGAATGTGCAACTGGTCATGTACCATCGTCGCGCCGGGCACGTAGTCCGTGATCATGCTCAAGCTGTTGGCGTCCTGCGCGCCTGCGGTGCGAGCAATCTCTTCGCGGCTTATCGTCGCCCGCGAGGTGGACGACTGCGTGTCGATCTCGGAAGCGTCTGCGCTCACTCCCACCTCCTGTTGCACTGAAGCAACGGCTAGCGCCAGGTGCACCACTGGTGTCGTCCCGGAAGCCACCGAGATCTGCTCGGTATTCGCGGCGAATCCTGGAGCCGACGCGGACACCGTGTACTTGCCCAGCGGCACATTCGCGAAAGAGAATTCGCCGTTTTGGTCGGTGACGGTCGATTGCTTCCGATCCACATCCACCGCAGCCAGTGTTACTTGTGCGCCCACCAGCGGCCGGTGCTGCGGATCATGCACCGTCCCCCGAACCGCTCCAAAGATATCCGCTCGCGCAGATAGGCACATCATTACAGCAAATAAACCGAACAATAGGTTCTTCAAGATCAACATTCCTCACGGCACACACCAAGGCGCCCGGATTAACGATTCAGTCTTGTTTCAGGAAATAGTCGCGATTAGATGAGGAAGGAAGGAGGGCCGCGCTGCTCGTGGGTCGCAGCCTCGCCGCGTACCGCGAGGATCTCCGCCGCAGGCCGCTCGGCAATCTCTAACACCCACGCCGATGCCAACTGCGACTGAACCATCGCAGTGGACTGTGGTCGCGTGAAGGCGCTTATCGCACATGAACCGCACGAATGTACCGCCGAAACGCCGTCGCCCACGGGCGAATTTTCGGCCCTTTTCTGCGCCGCAGCCATGGCCGCGCAGTGTGCATGTTTGCCGGTCGTCGAGCTCCGGGGCCTGGCTTGGGCAACAACCTTCGCCGATGCGCAGCAACTATGGTCCGCCGCCACCAACGCCCAAGCCGGAGACGCCGACACAAAAGCCACCGCCAAAAGAACCAGGATTGTGCTCAGCCGACGCATGCTCAAAGAGAGTCTATCGTACGAACTAAGGTTTCAAGAAATCGCGGGAGTAGCCGAATTGTGACGATTTAGCGCCGAAACTGGGGCCTTTGCAGGCCTTCGACAGGCCAGTTCCATTAGTAATCGTTGTAAAAATGGCACTTCGCACGCATTTGATTGAGACTGCCCTAGACTTGCTATATTCTGTGAGCTAGAAGCCCGAAGTGCGCCGTTGCGCCTGGGGGAGAAGTTCGCTCCAAGTGGTAACTATGGCAGTACTGACTCCAGACATAACGTTGGCAGACGGTGTTCCCGCCATATTCAAAAGCGAGGCCAGCCTCAAGCTCTTGAGTATGATCCACCGCGTCGCCCCGCACCCTACCGCCGTGCTCATCACCGGCGAGACGGGTAGCGGCAAGGAGTTAGTTGCTCGCGCCATCCATAGTTTCTCGCTCCGCAATGACAAGCCTTGGATCGACGTCAATTGTGCCGCCTTTCCAGAGCACCTCATCGAGAGCGAACTCTTTGGATACGAAAAAGGCGCGTTCAGCGGCGCCGACCAAACGAAAAAAGGTTTCTTTGAACTCGCCGATGGCGGCTCGCTCTTCCTCGACGAAGTCGGCGAACTCGACACTCGCGTTCAAGTAAAGCTCCTCCGCGTACTCGACGGCGTATCCTACTTCCGCCTCGGCGGAAACAAAAAGATTCAAGTGAACGTCCGCCTCATCGCCGCCACCAACCGCGACCTCGAACAAGAAGTCGCCGCCGGACGCTTCCGCCGCGACCTCTTCCATCGTCTAGGTCAGATCCAACTGCGCGTTCCTCCATTGCGTGATCGCTCGGAAGACATCGAAGCGTTGGCCGCATTCTTTCTCGGTAAGCAGAACATGTCTGCGCAATTTTCGCCCGAGGCCATGAAGATGCTGAAGTCATACTCGTGGCCGGGCAACGTGCGCGAGCTTCGTAACGTGGTGATCAACGCCGCCGTCATGTCTGATCTCGACACCACAGTCATCGGTCCAGACCTGCTTCCCCCCGAAGTCAAAGGGTCGATCTATAAGATTCCGATAGCGGGCGGCTCAACAAACGCTCCCGGCGCGGAAGAAGTTCCCAGCGGCGATCTCGACGAGATGGAGCGCCGCATGATCAAACAGGCGCTTACGCGCCACGGTGGCGACCAAGGCAAAGCCGCGGACCAGCTCGGCATCTCGCGTCGCACCCTCTCGCGTAAGCTGAAGGCCTATTCCATGGAAGATTCCGATGCAGTTGCTGACGGCGCCGAGCCGGAGCGCCCCTTAGGCAAACTCAGCATCGAGCAAAAAAACTGTTTCCGCGCCGTGCTCGAAGTGCCCGCCCTGATAGAGATCGGCGGACAAAAATTCGAAGTGCAGGCCCTAAACGTGAGCATGGGCGGCATTGGTGTCTCTGGTCTTCCTATGAAGATTTACGGCTCTGCGGAAGTGAAGATCCAATTCCGCCTTCCCAACCGCGACATGATAGTCAAGGGTATCGGCAAGATGGGATGGATCGACGCCGCCGGCCGCGCCGGAATCAAGTTCGCTTCCATCGAGAACGCTGACAATCTAGAAGACTGGATCGAAAGCCAGCTCCGCAAAGAGGGCTGGGTGGCCACACCCGTTACGGTCTAGTTTTCTTTCTCTGTGCTACACCGATTCTTTAAATCGGCTCACGAGCCGCACTAAACGGTTCGCTACCAATTGCAAATTTCAAATTTCAAATTAGAAATCAAAAAAAATCCCCCAGGCCGCAAAAATTGAGGATTCTTGCGCAAGGCCCAGGGGACGACCGAGTCGTTGGGAACTCGGTCGATCTTGAGACGTTGACCGAACGCGCGGTTTCGCAAGCGAATCCACTTCGCGCTTAAACGCTGACCACACATCCGCTACATCGAGATTGTCAAATAACATTCGATCGGCTCCGCGAATAACTCCGCCTAGCCGCCCGTTGCTCGCGCATCACCTTGCGCTCGCCCCGCTTGCTCCTGATGCTGGTTGTACCCGCCGATCTTTCTTCTATCGGCTATCAAACGACACCAGTTTTGTCTCGGTCACCGCTGAACGAAACACTGGTCTCGCGCTTTGTATTGCAGTTCCGTTGCCAATCAGCTATTGCGGCTAAGTCATTGATATTCGTAGCCGTCCAGCAATCGCTGTGGATGGCCCTCTATGACAACCTGTCTTTTAGGCCAAGATATCCACATCAATAGAATCAATCACTTAGCGGCTCTGAAACACTCCAGTCTGCAGCCTCAACAAAACACGGCACTTACAGTTAGATTTAAAACCGAAGTAACTAGGACAACTTGTCATTCCGTCGTATCCTTCTTCCCGTCTGCAGGTACCCGCAAAGTAATCAATTAAGTTAATAGAATCATAGATTTGCGTGAGATTCTTGTTGGCACTTAAGCCTTTGGAATGTGCCGTGCTACTTCCCCAGGCGAGGATTCTTGCAATGGCTAGTATTTCGATGAAATCACGGGCCTTCATATTAATGATGGCTGTGCTCGGTGCAGTATCGATCGGCATGGGCGTCGTGCAATGGCACTCCACCAACATGGTGCAGTTCATTGCTTATCTGGCGATCGCTCTTCTCGCCTCAGGATTGAAGGTCTCTCTCCCCGGCGTCAGCGGAAACATGTCAGTCAACTTCCTGTTCGTGCTCTTGAGCATTCAGGAACTCGGCCTTGCGCAAGCTTTGATCGTCGGCGGTTTGGCCGCCATGGTCCAGATCTTCTGGAATCCGCGCACCCGCCCCAAGATGGTCCATGTGATCTTCAACATCTGCTCAATGGCCACGGCGGTAGCGTTTTCTTATGTTGTTTATCACACGCTCTCCGGATACATGAATGCGCGCGGCGCCCTGGTATTTGCCGCGGTCGCGTACTTCTTCGGCAATACGTTCCCGGTTGCGGTGATCATCTCGCTCACCGAGGGCAAAGCCCTTCGCAGCATCTGGAAAGAATGCTACTTCTGGTCTTTCCCCTATTACTTGCTCGGCGCGGGCATCGCCGGCTTCGTCGGCTTCTTGAACCAGCACATCGGTTGGCAGACTTCGCTCCTGGTCCTGCCTTCGGTCTATGTCATCTATCGCTCGTATCGCTTGTACCTGGGCAAGTTGGAAGATGAGAAGCGCCACGTGGAAGAGATGGCCTCGCTCCACTTGCGCACGATTGAAGCTTTGGCGCTCGCGATCGAAGCAAAAGACCACACCACTCACGACCATCTGCAGCGCGTTCGCGTGTACGCTATGGAAGTGGCCAAGGAACTCAAAGTCACTGACGATGAGATGGAAGCGCTTCGCGCCGCCGCTCTGTTGCATGACATCGGCAAGCTCGCCGTGCCGGAACACATCATCAACAAGCCCGGCCGCCTCACTCCGGAAGAGTTTGAGAAGATGAAGATCCATCCGGTGGTCGGCGCTGAGATCCTGGAACAAGTGAAGTTCCCGTATCCTGTTGCTCCTATCGTTCTCTCGCACCACGAAAAGTGGGATGGCACCGGTTACCCGCACGGCCTCAAGGGTGAAGAGATTCCTATCGGTTCGCGCATCCTGGCCGCGGTTGATTGCCTTGATGCTCTGGCCTCTGACCGTCAGTATCGCCGCGCGATGGACCTCGATGAAGCCATGGCTGCCGTTGCTGAGCGCTCGGGAAAATGCTTTGACCCGCGCGTGGTTGATGTTCTGAAGGTCCGTTATCGCGAACTCGAAAAGATCGCGCAGAGCAAAGCTTCTGAGATCTCGCACGCTCGCTTATCTACTGACGTCAAAGTCGAACGCGGCGCCGCCCCCGCTGCTGGTTTTGAAGCCAGCAATCAGGCCGCGAAAGCCCCGGGAGCGGACTTCCTCTCATCCATCGCTTCCGCTCGTCAAGAAGCGCAGATGTTGTTCGAACTCAGCCATGACCTCGGCAGTTCACTCAGCTTGAATGAGACTTTGTCGCTGTTCTCAGCCCGATTGAAGCGCATGGTTGCGTATGACGCCATCGCTGTCTATCTAAAGCAGGACCAGGAACTGATTCCTGAATTCGTGACCGGAGACAACTTCCGCCTGTTCACCTCTCTGCGCATTCCCGTGGGCCAGGGCTTGTCTGGCTGGGTCGCGCAACACGCCAAGCCGATCATCAACGGCAATCCTTCTGTCGAACCTGGATACTTGAATGATCCTTCCAAGTTCAGCACTCTGCGCTCTGCGTTGGCTGTGCCCTTGAGCGGATTGAACGGCGTCGCCGGCGTATTGACTCTCTATCGCCTGGAAAAAGATGATTTCAGCCAGGACGACCTGCGCGTGCTCATGGCCATCAGCTCCAAGCTGGCCGTCTCGGTAGAGAACGCTTTGAAATTCCGCCAGGCGGAAGATTCCGCGACCGTGGATTACCTCACCGGTCTGCCCAACGCCCGCTCCATGTTCATCCATCTCGATCAGGAGATCGCGCGTTGCAAGCGTACCGATGAGAGCATGACTGTGATGGTCTGCGACCTTGACGGTTTCAAACAGGTCAACGATCGCTTCGGCCATCTGGAAGGCAATCGCGTACTCCGCCTCTTCGCTGATCGCCTGAAAGAGACGTGCCGCGAATACGACTACGTCGCGCGCATGGGCGGCGACGAATTCGTCATCATTATCCCCGGCCTCAAGCCGAACGCCATCCAGCAAAAGATCGCTGTGCTCGAAGAGATCGCCATCGCGGTGGGTGTCGAAGTGACCGGACAGGAACTTTTGAACGTGAGCGTGGGTCACGCGTACTACGAGAAGATCAACGTGGACGCCGAACACCTGCTCTGCGAAGCCGACCGCAGCATGTATGTGACCAAGAAAGCTCATCATGCAATGTTGCCTGCGGATGGTTCGATGGTAGACTTTGGGGCAAATGCCTCACTGGTCAACTAATAGATTAACGTCGTGCGGGGTGAGCACGGAGTGAGCGCCGTATCGCGCGAACAAAGTGCGAGGGCGGAGTCGCTCGCGACGGAGCCCTGGAATAAGGGTCGGGGCCCGTTGAAAAAGGTATCTCGCAGGATCGCGCAATTCATCGCCACGCTCCTGCTGGCAGGATTCCTCGGAGCGACGCTCGTACGCGTCGCTCCCGGTTTTGGTTTCGACGAACAATCCCTCGACCCGCGCTTCAGCGCCGCCAGCCAACAAGCGCTTCGCGAACAAGCCCAGAGTGACAGCAACATCTTCGCCTTCTACGCCCATTACCTCGGCAATCTTCTGCATGGCGACCTCGGCACCTCCCGCATCCTGCAGCGGCCTGTGACCGAACTCTTGAAAGAACGTCTGCCGGTCACCATTAACACCGTCATCGTCGGCGTAATCGGTGGATGGTTTCTGGGGCTCGGTCTCGCCCTGGTCAATGCACTCTTCCGATTCAAGCCTTTTGACGTCTTCGCCACTGTTCTCAGCGGAATATTCCTCTGTATCCCCATCGCAGCACTCGTTGTGTTGTTCGTTTATGAAGGAGGCCCCGCGCGATATGCGGTCGTGCTGATTGTCTTTCCCAAGGTCTATCGTTATTCCGCGAACTTGCTAGGGAAAAGTTTTGATCAGTTGCATATCTTAGCCGCACGCGCCAAAGGCCTCTCTCGCAGCCGCGTATTGTTCAGCCACATCCTGCTGCCGGTCGCGCCGCAGTTGCTCGCTCTTGCCGGCGTAACAGTTAGCCTCGCATTCAGCGCTGCCATTCCCGTAGAAGCCATCGCCGATTCGCCCGGTGTCGGGCAACTCGCATGGCAAGCCGCTCTCGGCCGCGATCTGCCAGTGTTGGTGAACGTCACCTTGCTCGTGACAGCATTCACGCTCATCGCGAATTCCAGCGCGGAACTCGTCTCGGACATT
>JAICWB010000157.1 GCA_025935035.1 Terriglobales bacterium | reverse complement strand
AGTTCCTTGCCGCACTTCATCAAGATCACGTATTCGCCCGTGGGCCATGGACGAAGCTCTTTGATGTGATTTCGATTCACGATGGTAGAGCGATGCACGCGGATCAGATCCGTTCCCGCGAGGGCGGTGACCATGTCAGATATCTTTTTACGCGTGACCAGGACTTGACCCTGGGTGTGGATGCGGAGATAGTTGCCATCCGCAGAGATGTAGTTGATGTTCTCGATATCGAGGAAACAGATCTTGCGGTTGGCCTTTACGGCGATGCGGCGCGCGGAACCTTCGGCCGGCGATAGTCTGATGGAATCTGTCACAGAGAACCTTCTCGTTATCGCATCACTGCTCATACGCATTGGACGTTCGACTCCTTACTCAGGAAGCATTTATTTTTTCTGTTCCCTGAAATGTGCGGAGCGTTCCGTACCGATCTTGCAGACTGTCTTTCTATCTATACTCACGAACAACGCAGAAGTTGCACGCATTTTCGGCGCACTCACACTTGCGTTGAACGTTTGACTGCAAAAATCTTGAATGGTTTGTTTGAAAGAGCGACTATGAATTCGTGAAGGTGAAAATCATCAGAATCCAATTATTAAGAGCGGTTCGTCACATCTATTTCGCGGACTGAGATAGATGAGCGCTAACGGATGGCGCAAGCTAGCGTCGAAGCTGCGATCATCGCCCGCATGGATCGCGAGCCGGGATATTTTCGCTACGACGCTTGATTGAGTTCGCGCTCCGCGGTGCGGTTCAATGCAGTGAGCGGTGAACGCGTGACGGCGGACTCGCTGTCGCGGCCCTTGGCTGTATTCTTGCGGATCCCTCCGGGGGCCGGGAGGAAGCGATTCACCAGACCCAACAATGAGATCACTAACCCGGGAGCGAGGTCATGCGCGAGGATGCCTAACTTTGCTGCGGGCGTGAGGACGAGGACGGCGTCGCCGAATTCGCAGGCGTCCACGATCTTCGTTGCGGCTTTTCTGGCACCGATGGTGACGAGCGGAGAGGCATCACTCACCGCGAACCATGCGTACTCCTTTTTATTCTGACTCTTGAAATTCGCATTGCGCGGACTGCCCGTGCGCATGAGCCCAGGATAGACGGTGGTGATGCGGATGCCATCTTTGCGAACTTCTGCGGCCATTGCTTCGGAGAGTCCACCGAGGGCGAACTTGCTGGCGTCATAGGGCGTGAGGTGCGGTGCGCCGATGCGGCCTCCGATGGAAGAGATGTTGACGATGCGGCCGGCGCGCCGGGCGCGCATCTCCGGCAGGACGGATTGCATGGTGTGAAGCGGCGCCCAGAAGTGCGTGCGCATGGCTTTCTGAAAATCGGCTTCGGTGGCGTCTTCGAGCGGGCCGACTTCGATGCGTCCTGCATTGTTGACGAGGACATCGATGGAGCCGAGATAAGATTCGACCCGCGCGATGAAGCCGCGCGCTTCCATCTCATTGGTGATGTCGTACTGAATAATGTGTGCCGACTTGCCGGTCTGCTGCAGGAGCAGGCGACGCGCGCGTTCGAGAGTCGCTTGATCGCGTCCGCAGATGGCCACACGGGCGCTGCGCTTAAGGAACTCTGCGGCCATGGCGAGGCCGAGTCCGCGAGAGCCGCCGGTGATAGCAACGACTTTATTACGCAGATCGAGGCGGCGAGCCTGACGAAAGAGTTGACGCGCCGCGATGGCGGTGGCGGCGGTGAGGAACGCTGCTTTCTGCAGATTCTTGGTCGTCATGCTTAGTGGGATGCGGGGCGGCGGAGAGAAAGTTCGCCGAGAAAAATGCGCATGCGGAGTTGCTCGATCGCGGTGCGCCGTCTTTGCGAACGCTTCACAAATGCAGAACGTCTAGCGATAGACGAGGGTTGGAGGTGGCGGAAGTGAGTTGCTGTTATGCCATGCGTCGCAAGTCGGCGCACTACGTTGACCGAGAACAGCGCATCTTGACGGCACATGAGTGAAGACAGCTCCAGGATGAATGTCCATGAGATCTTTGAGACCGCGGTCGAGTCGGCGCGGGACGAGTTAAGCCGTTCCACGCTAGCTCTGGGGGTATCGGGCCTCGCCGGTGGCATCACCATGGGCCTGACCGCGTTGGGCGTAGCCACCATGCATGCTGCTCTAGGTGACAGCAAGGCGGCGGACATCACCGCTATGCTGCTATACCCACTGGGATTTATGGCGGTGATCATCGGCCGCGCTCAACTGTTCACTGAGAACACGCTTTACCCGGTGATCCTCGTCCTCAAAGAGCGGCGGCACATTTTGGACTGCCTGCGGCTGTGGGCCGCGGTATTTTTCATGAATATCGTGGGCACGGTGATCTTTGCGCTGTTGGCTGTCCACACCGCCGCCCTATCACCTGAGATCCGCGGAGCCATGGTCAAACTTGGCGTGAATGCCACACAACATGATTGGGCCACCATCTTTTGGACGGGCGTGATGGCGGGATGGCTCATCGCGCTGGTCGCATGGCTGGTGACGGCGAGTCATTGGACGTCTTCGCAGATGATGATGGTTTATACCCTCACTTTTCTGATGGGCGCCGGGCACTTCGCGCATTGCATCGCCGGCAGTAGCGAGATCCTCACAGCCACTTTCCAGGGGCAGGTTGCTATCAGTACATATCTTGCGTGGCTGCTGTTCGCGACGCTGGGAAACATCGTGGGCGGGGTGGGGATCGTAAGTATCCTGAATTTTGGCCAAGTGCACGCGGATCACTGATCTGCCTGCCAAACTGCGCCAAATCGCAATGCGGTACATCCTTAAGTTCCGGAGAAGCCATCTACGCATCCTGTCGTAGGCAGAGTCCCATTTTTTCGAAGTCCCCAGAAATGTACCTGGCCTTTCGTCCAATATTCGTCTTTGTCCTGCTCGCCGCGTTTATTTCCGGCTGCAATTCTCGGAGCCACACCTCGTCTGCCCAAGAACCGCCGCATGGCGGAGTCATGCAGCCGTATGCCGGCAAGCTGCCGCCAGATGACGGCCAGTGGACGATGCCCGCCAAAGATTATGGCGCGTACCGCTACAGCCAGATGGAGCAGATCAATACCTCAAACGCCAAAGATCTGAAGCTGGCATTCACCTTTTCTACGGGCACGGTCAACGGACTGGAAGCTGCGCCACTGGTGGTGAACAACACCATGTACATCATCACCAGCTTCCCAAATTTTCTTTACGCGCTCGACTTGACCAAGGCGGGCGCGCCGATGAAGTGGGCTTATGACCCCAAGCCGGTGGCGTCAGCGAAGGGTGTGGCGTGCTGTGACCTAGTGAACCGCGGCGGTTCGTATTACAACGGCAAGATCATCTACGCCACGCTTGATGGCTACGCCATCGCGGTTGATGCGAACGATGGCCACGAAGTCTGGAAGACGAAGGTGGGCGACATCAACATCGGCGAGACCATCACCATGGCCGCGCAGGTCGTGAAAGACAAAGTCTTAGTGGGAAATAGCGGTGGCGAGTTCGGCGTTCGCGGCTGGATCATCGCCCTCAATGCCGACACCGGCAAGATCGTGTGGAAGGCATACAACACCGGGCCGGACAAAGACGTGTTGATCGGCCCGCGGTTCAAGCCTTTTTATGACATGGACAAAGGCAAAGACCTTGGCGTGTCCAGTTGGAACCCGGATCAATGGAAGATCGGCGGCGGCAATGTGTGGGGATGGATCTCTTACGACCCCGACCTGAACATCGTTTATCACGGCACGGGAAATCCGGGCCCGTGGAATCCGGACCAGCGCCCCGGGGACAACAAGTGGACGTCGGGCATCTTCGCGCGAGATGCCGACACCGGGGAAGCTCTCTGGTATTACCAGTGGTCGCCGCATGACATGCACGACTACGACGGGATCAACGAGCAGATCCTGCTCGACCTGCCAATCGATGGAAAGATCCGGAAAGTGCTCGTCCGGCCAGAGCGCAACGGATATATATATGTGCTCGACCGCACCACGGGTGAGGTGCTTTCCGCGACGCCTTACGGGCACATCACGACATCGACCGGCGTCGATCTAAAGACCGGACGCCTGCAGATGAATGAAGCGTTGAAGCCGACTCCCGGCAAAGTAGTACATGGGGCCTGCCCTGCCTCGCCCGGCGTCAAAGATTGGAATCCATCCGCCTTCTCTCCAAAGACCGGCTTGCTCTATCTGCCGCACAACAATCTGTGCATGGATTGGGAGAGCGTAGAGACCGGATACATTGCCGGCACGCCATACGTAGGCGCAGATGTGAAGATGTATCCCGGACCCGGCGGAAATGGCGGAGTGTTCTCCGCATGGGACCCTATCAACAAGAAAGAAGTCTGGCATTTCGATGACCGCTTTCCCGTTTGGAGCGGCGCCTTGGCCACCGCCGGCAACGTAGTCTTTTACGGCACGATGGACGGATGGTTCATCGCGCGCGATGCGAAAGACGGCCACGAGTTGTGGCGATTCAAGACAGGCTCAGGCATCATCGGCCAGCCGATCACATATAAAGGACCAGACGGCAAGCAGTACGTCGCAATCCTTTCCGGCGTGGGCGGATGGGCGGGCGCCATCGTCACCGGTGGATTAGATGTACGCGATCCCACCGCGGCGCTGGGCTTTGCCAACGCCACCGCTGAATTGCCGAAGTACACCAATAAGGGAGGCATGTTGTATGTCTTCGCGCTTCCTTAAGTTGGCGTGTTTCATTTTGGCGATCGCGCTCTGCTGTTCTGCTGAAACGGCAAAGCTGAAACTTCGCGTATGCGCGGACCCCAACAACCTTCCGTTCTCCAACGACAAAGGCGAAGGCTTTGAGAACAAACTCGCGGCGATGGTGGCCCACGATCTCGGCCGCGAAGTGGAATATACATGGTGGGCGCAGCGTCGAGGATTTTTTCGCCTGACATTGAAGGCGCAACAGTGTGACGTTGTGATGGGAGTCCCGGTGGACAGTGAGCGCGCGCTCACCACACTTCCCTATTACACATCGACTTATGTGTTCGTCAGCCGCAAAGACCAGAAGCTGAATATCCGTTCGCTGCGCGATCCGCGCCTGCAGACACTGCGGGTGGGCGTGCAGATCATTGGTGACGACTACAACAACTCTCCTCCCGCCACGGCGCTCAGCCATCGCGGCGTACTAAAGAATGTTGTGGGTTATACCGTGTACGGAAATTACGCGCAGCCAAGCCCTACCGCGCGCATCGTTGAGGCTGTCGCCCATAAGGACGTGGATGTTGCAGTGGTGTGGGGACCACAGGCAGGATACTTCGCCTCGCAACAGCCGGTGCCACTAAGGATCACGGCCGTGACTCCGAAGAAAGACGGCGTCATCCCTTTTACGTTCGCCATCTCGATGGGCGTGCGCCACGGCGATAACAAGTTGCGTGACCGGTTAAATGCGCTGATCCGCGAACATCGGCCAGAGATCGATCGGTTGCTCGCGGAATATCATGTGCCGCGCGTCGCTACTTCTCGAGGAGAAGCAAGATGAAGACCCTGTTCTCCATCGCTGTGGTCCTCTCGCTTCTGGCCGGCTGTGACCGTGAGAAGCGGAGCTACAAGGACCAATCTCCCTACGTTGAAGAGGCGCCTAACAAAGTTGTGCAGAGCGATCTTCATCCCGGCATGATGCCGCCGCCAGCTTCAACGGAGAAGAACGTCTATTCCGAGAGTGCATACGATGTGGCTGAAGGGCAAAAGCTTTTTCAGCAATACAACTGCTCAGGGTGCCACTTCCATGGTGGCGGCGGCATCGGACCACCGCTTATGGATTCCGATTGGATCTATGGCAGCGATCCGCAGAACATCCGCGCCACGATCCTTGAGGGGCGTCCTAACGGCATGCCGTCTTTCCGCGGGAAGATCGCGGACCATCAGGTGTGGGAGATCGTGGCTTACGTACGCTCGCTCAGCGGCTTGCTTCCGAAAGATATTTCACCCGGGCGCAGCGATGAGATGAGTCTTGGCACCACCCCGCAGCAGACGCATCCGCAATATCCGAAGAAAGAGCAGCCGGGCCTGAATCGCGAGGAGAAGCCGAAATGATCCGTCTCTTCGCATTTTGGAACGACCACTCCGTTACAGAAGCGATGGGACGCCAAGCTGGAGTCATCGCACACGAGTGGTGGTTCTTCTTCGCGATATGCACCACGGTCTTCGTCATCACCATGTTGTTTCTTGCGCGCGCGCTGATGAAGCGGCGCGAAGCCGCGGATGCGCGGCTGGCGACCGGCCCGGCTGTTTTAGATCCGCGGCGCGAGCGAACGCTGACTATCGCCGTGAGCACAGCAATGGGCATTACGGTCATCACTCTTTTTGTACTGCTGTTCGTCAGCATCTCGACGGGCGCGTCCATCCGGCACTTCGGTTCCAAGAATGCGGTCACCATCCAGGTGATGGGACATCAGTGGTGGTGGCACGTGATCTACCAGAACACCGCGGCCAGCGAGACGCTGCAGACCGCCAATGAGATCCATATCCCTGTTGGCAAGCCGGTGGTGATACTCACCAGTTCGAGTGACGTCATCCACAGTTTCTGGGCGCCGAACATAACCGGGAAGCGCGACCTGATTCCCGGT
>JAICWB010000085.1 GCA_025935035.1 Terriglobales bacterium | reverse complement strand
GGGCCGCCGTGTTTTTGGTCTTCAGCCATGGGTCTCCGTCTGCTTTGGCTGTAACTGCGGGTTCGGGTTGCGCACTTCCGCGATGTACGTAGTCCGCGGACGCGTATTCAGTTCGCCCAGCAGCGCATAGTTGCGCGACTGCGCCTTGATCTTGTTTACCCGGCTGTTCGGGTCGGCCACGTTGCCGAACACGATCGCGCCCGTGGGGCATGTCTGTTGGCACGCGGTCTGCAAGTTGTCTTCTTCGCGCACGCGGCCGTCATACGGCTTGCCATTCGGATCAAGCTGACCGTCGCGCTTTTCGGCTTTGATCTTCGCCGCATTGATGCGCTGCACGCAATAAGTGCACTTTTCCATCACGCCGCGGCTGCGCACGGTGACATCAGGATTACGTAGCGGATACAAGCTCTGCGTGTCCCAATCAGAGAACAAGAGGAAGTTGAAGCGTCGAACCTTGTAGGGGCAGTTGTTCGAGCAATAACGGGTGCCCACACAGCGGTTGTAGACCATGTCATTCAGGCCTTCCGTACTGTGCACCGTTGCGCCTACTGGACATACCGGCTCGCAAGGCGCGTTCTCACACTGCTGGCATGGGATCGGCTGGAAGAACGCGCGCGGATTGGCGACATCTCCGCCGAAGCTGCCATTGCTGGAAAAATATGTGTCGATGCGGATCCAGTGCATGGCGCGTCCGGCGAGCACTTGCTCCTTGCCGACGACCGCTATGTTGTTCTCTGCCACACAAGCCACCACGCAAGCATTGCAGCCGACGCACGAGTTGAGGTCGATGGCCATGCCCCACTGGTGCATACCGACTTTGGTTGGATCTTCGGTCCAATTTGGATAGAGCGTTACATCTTTCGATTCTTCTTCCAGCAGACCTTCGTTGGCGAAGTCGGGGTTTTTGCGGAATTCGTCAAGGCTGGCTTCGCGGATGATGGCGCGATCTTCCATCGCGCGGCCCTCCTCGGTCTGCCCTTCATTCTTGCCCGACTCGATCGGATATTGATACTGCGTGACCGCCAACCGTATCTTCTCGTCAACGAATTGCACGCTCGAGGCGAACGCCACATGGGGGTTGGTGCTGGTGCGCGCCACATACGCGTTGTAGCCAGTACCTGTTCCTACACGACCGGTAAAATCGCGGCCGTAGCCGAGAGTGAGCGTGATGGAATTATCGGGATGTCCGGGAACGACTTTCACCGGCGCCTTGATCTCGACGCCATTGACGTTGATATTGGCCACATATTGATTCTGCAGTTTGTTGTCCGCAGCGGTCTTAGGACTGACCATGGCGGCGTTGTCCCAAGTCAGCTTAGTGACTTGCTTCGGCAACTCCTGCAGCCATCCGTTATTGTTAAAACGGCCGTCGTAGATGGTCGGGTCAGGACGGAAGACCACTTCCATCGCGGAATTGCCTTGAAGCGTAGTGGCGGGCGCAGATTTTGCCGTTACCGTCTTCGGAGTGAATGCCGTACCGGCGATGAATCCGTCGTGCAGCGCTTTTTTCCAGAAAGGCTCGAAGTCTGCACCCTTCTTCTGCGCTTGCCAGTATGCGCGCACGCCGTCATACGCTGTGGTTCCGGTCGCTTCCGTGAATACGGCCAGCAATTCGAAGTATCCTTTGCCGCCATACAGCGGCTCGATGGTCGGCTGCTGAATGCTCACGGTTCCATCGTAAGAACGCGCGTCACTCCAGCACTCCATGTAATGCGCGAGCGGCGCATTCCAGTGACTATGGCGCGAAGTCTCATTCACGTTCGAAGTGATGTGCGCGCGCAAAGGAACTTTTTCATAGGCATCCAGGAATTTGAGGTCGGCCGGCGCGTCATAGACGGGATTACCGCCGATAACCACCAGCAGCTTCACCTTGCCCGCATTCATGTCGGCAACGAGTTCTTTCAGCCCTGCGACCTGCTCGGTGGGAACGATCTCTACCGTGTCGGTGTAAACGACCGTCTTACCGACGTTGCCAAGCGCGGAGTTCATTGCCGCAGCCAGCGCGTGTACAGCAGGCGATTGCTGCTCACCAGGAATGACGACGCACTTTCCACGGTTGGCCTGTAGATCAGCCGCGACGGTCTTCAGGAAAGCGTTGGCCGTGGAGTCATTCAACGATCCTCCGCCGCCCGCTCCCACCGCACTTGCCAGCGCAGACGCGAACATCTCAACATGTGCCGCAGTCAGCGGCAGGCGATGATCGGCCTTGCCGCCGGTGGTCGTCATCTGGCTCTCGACCACATACATGCGGCTCATACCGGATTTTTCGTCTTCCAGCTTGCGCTTCTTCGCATAGTCAGACGCCAGCTTCAGGAAGCCAGGAAAAGTTCCGCCGGAAAGGAAGTCCGCATCGAGCGAGACAATGACATCTGCGTTCTCAAGCTGATATTGCGCGTCAACGTATTGCCCGAAAACCTGTCTTGATGCAGCTCGCGCGGAATCACGATTCACCGGCTCGTACTGGTACCACTTGGCCTGGGGATACGACTTCAGAACATTCTTGAACTGGTCAGCAACCGTTGGAGAGATGACTGTTTCCGTTAAGAAGCGCATGCCCGCGCCGCCGCTCGACTTGTCGCCCAGCGCCGCGTCGCGCATCTCGCCATTGAAGTCGCTCCAAGTGTGCGTATTGCCGACCTTGGTGACGCTCTGCAGACGGTCGGGATCGTACAGATCAAGGATCGAAGCTTGCGTATACGCATCCGCGGAGCCCTTGCCGAACACGTGGTCGGGATTGCCCTCGACTTTTGTCGGACGGAACATCTGCGTCTCGACCAAAATCGGCTGAGCCCCGAACGCCGTGGGACGAACGCTGGCGTAATAGATCGGCTTGCCGGGAATCAACTCTTCCGGCTGTTGCACATAAGGGACGATCGACTCTTCCGGCTGCTTGGTGCAGGCAGAAAGTCCGGCCAGCGCCAACGACGCCGACATCAACTTGAGGAATCCGCGACGCGAGACCGGGTCAAGCCATTCAGACGCCTGGCGCGGAAACTCGCGCTGCATCATCGCGTCGAATCCCGGTTCCTGGCTCAATTCTTCGAGGCTCTGCCAATAACGTCGCCCGTTGCGGCCGGCCATCTTCTCGCGGACATCAGAGAGGTCGAGCTTGGTCGCAGGTGTATCTTTGGCCGGGGCGATGCTTATCAGCGCTTCACCGTTCAATGTTTCGTGATTGTGCTTTTCGTCAGCCATTTTTAGCGGTGGCACGTGTCGCAAGTGGTCAATTCATACCCACTCTTGATGTGATAGGTCTTTTGGATCTCTTCGCCGAGCGCGTCCTGGTCAAAAAACTTCTTTCCGTTGAACGTGACCGGGTCCCAGTGGCTGGGCTGCTTGTAAGTCATATTGAAGACTTCTTCGCGCGGCCGCAGGTTTTTCTTCGTGTCACGATGGCAGTCCAGGCACCATTCCATCTGCAGGCTCACATTCATATATGTGAGCGGCATCTCGTCGATGGGCCCGTGGCAACTCTTGCAGCCAATACCTTTATTGATATGGATCTCGTGACTGAAATAAACGTAGTCCGGCAGATCATGCACGCGCGTCCACACCAGCGATTTGTCATCTTTGAAGCTGGCGCGCACCGGCTCAAGCAATGGCGCGTTGGTCCAGATCATGGAATGGCAGTTCATGCAGGTCTTGGTGGGCGGGATGCCGGCGAATCCTGAGGTCTCGACCGATGTATGGCAGAAGCGGCAATCGATACCCAGGCCGGAGACGTGGTGCTGGTGACTGAAAGGCACAGGCTGCTCGGGACGGATACCTTCACGCGTGACCCAGGGCGAGCTTTGCAACTTATAAGCTGTAAGACCGAGTGCGCTTATCGCGACGATCAGAAAGATGATACTGGTGCGTGCGTAATTGTTAGCACTCGGTGGAAAGAATGGCGGCATCTAACCGTTTATCCCGTTCCTACGGAGATTTCTCAATCTACAGGTTAAGGATGAATACGACACTGTTTATATTGCGCGACTTAAGGACTGGAAATTATAACAGCACAAATCAAAAATATATTTTGCAACTTGCTAGCATCGCCCGCATCAGGCGCGACATGAAACAATAAATGGTGAAAGGCGATTTCGGCAAGTGGGAAAGAAAAAATCATTTCACAATCTTCGTTTCGTAGGAGAAGGTAAGAATCGATTTGATCTGGACGGGATTCCCATTCATCGCCGCAGGCTTGAACTTCCAGCTCATGATCGCGCTCTTTGCTGCGTCTGTCATGAATGGATTGTCTGAATTTAAATCAAAGACCTCGCGCACACGGCCGGCGCGATCCAAGAACACGCACAGACTCAAGACTCCCGCTGGCTTGCCGTTCTTGATAGTCGGCCATTCTACTTGCGACGACTCAAGGAGCATCGATCGCAACATACCTTCGTTCACTACGACCGTCTTTATTGGAGTACCTGGAACTGTTATTGCGAATCGAGATTCCTCCTTTGGATCCATTTCTTCAAGTTCATCGATCTTCGCCTCGAGTTCCTCGCCCGGCTGTAAATACTCTCCAACGCGTCGTGCGACTTTCTTCTCCCCGAATTTCTTGTAATCGCGATATTTTGCCGAATATCCGGGAGTCCCGATCGATTCCAACAGACCGTCCTGAAAACAGAACCATGAAAAAACATTGTTAACCGGGGGCACGCCAGCTCGATAAGAAAATCTCCGGCAAGTCGGTACAGTAACCGATGATCTTGGATTTTGGATCATAGGGTTATCTGAAGAAGCGGTCATGTCCACCCCCTCCAGAGGAGTTCCAGGAGTGAATATTGCATCCACTAAATTACGCAGCCATGCTGGGTAGTAGTCGCCGGTGTCGGTTTCGCCGCTCTTATTGCCATTGACCGTAAGAGTTTGCGAGAAGTCCTTTGCTGTTATTGTCCGGGTCCACTTGTCGGGAGCGACCCAGTACTCCTCGATCGTCGCATTGTGGGAGTCGTTATTTCGGTCAGTGGATTCGTACACCGTAGCTTTCAGATGGAATGGTTGGGAACCGGGTAGTGTCAGCTGCGATCGTTCCAAAGCCTTCTTTGGCAGATCGGCGATCGAATCGCCGGCATAGCCATAAGCAACAAGCGCGATGACTACGAATGTTATCCGGACCAGCATCGCCAAGGAATCTACCACAGGTGCTAACTTCGGCCCACCAACACTTTCATCTCCATCATCTCTTCCATCGCATAGCGCACCCCTTCGCGGCCTAATCCGGAATCTTTCACGCCCCCATACGGCATCTGGTCACTGCGATAAGTGGGAACATCATTCACGATCACTCCGCCGACTTCCAGTTCCTCAAACGCTCGCGCGACGTACTTTTCTGACTTAGTGAAAATGCCCGCCTGCAGGCCATAGCGTGAGTCATTCACGCGCTGGAGAACTTCATCGAATGTGCCGTAAGGCTCGACTGTCACAACGGGGCCAAAGATCTCCTCGCAGTTCACGCGCTGCTGCGGTGAAGTATTCCTTAGAACCGTAGGCTCGATGCCGCGTCCGTTCATGATGCGCTTGCCACCGCACAGCAAGTGGGCTCCGCCACGTGCAGCTTCGTTGATCCATTCCTCCACACGCTTCGCGTCTGACTCGCGGATAAGCGGACCAACATCTGTCGCTTCGTCCATTGGATCGCCACATTTCAACGCGCGCACCTTCGGCAGCAATTCGTCAACAAACTGCGCGAACACTTTTTCCTGAACGAAGATGCGCTGGACGGAAATACAACTTTGTCCGGCATAGCTGAACCCACCGGCGGCGCAGCGACTCGCAGCTTCGTTCACGTCGCCATCTTCGCAGACGATGCATCCAGCATTTCCGCCCAGCTCCAGCATCACGCGCTTCTTCCCTGCCTGCGACTTCAACTGCCATCCAACGGTTGAACTGCCCGTGAAGCTCAACATCTTCAGCCGGTCATCGCTGATTAGCTTCACGGCCACCGCATTCGACATGGGCAGAACGTTTAGCGCGCCCGCCGGCCATCCTCGCGCCTGGATCAAGACCGCTAGTTTCAGTGCGGTGAGTGGAGTCTGTGGCGCGGGTTTCAGAACTACCGGACACCCCACTGCCATGGCGGGTGCCAGCTTGTGCGCCACCAGGTTCAGCGGAAAATTGAATGGAGTGATGGCCGCGATCGGGCCGATAGGAAACCGCCGCACCACTCCGGTGCGCACGGGTGACCCGGGATCCAGGTCCGTATGCAGTCGTAAGACCTCATCCTTATTATGGAGGGCGACGGCCTCCTCTGCCGCCAACGTAAAGGTGAAGATCGCGCGATCCACTTCCACTCGCGCCGTGCGGATTGGTTTACCGGCTTCTAACACCATCAGCTTGGCGAATTCTTCCTTGCGTTCCTGTATCCCCTGCGCCACCGCCAGCAATATCTCTCTTCGCTGTTCGGGCGGCATGCACCGCAATTCGCCGAATGCCTGAACCGCGCCGGCAATAGCTTCCTCAAGTTGCTCAGAGCTCGCCTCGTAGGTCTTCCCCACCGCCGTACCGTCAAACGGCGAATGGATCGTCACCTCTTCTCCATCGGTCGCCCATCGACCATTCAGCAAAAGTCCTTGACCTGCCATGTCACTGTTTTTACGCCTTTTGGCCCGCGCAAGGCAAAGCGACCACGCACGGCACGCTCCCAGCAACTTGCATCCAACCCTCTGCCACTTCGTCTATGGAACGCTACATCTGTATCCACGCCCACTTTTATCAGCCGCCACGCGAGAACCCATGGCTGGAAACCGTCGAGGCGCAGCCTTCGGCCTATCCATTTCACGATTGGAACGAGCGCATCACCGCAGAGTGTTACGCGCCGAACGGCGCCTCGCGAATCGTGGACGACAAAGGCCGCATCCTCGAGATCGTCAACAACTACTCCAAGATCAGTTTCAATTTCGGTCCCACGCTTCTGAGCTGGATGAAAGAGAAGCAGCCGGAGGTCTACGAGAGCATCCTCGAGGCCGACCGCCGCTCCGCCGAGCAGTTCTCAGGGCACGGTTCTGCCATGGCGCAGGGCTACAACCACATGATCCTGCCTCTAGCCAATCGCGCGGACAAAGAGACGCAGATCATCTGGGGAATTCGCGACTTCGAATCACGATTCGGCCGAATGCCCGAAGGCATGTGGCTGCCTGAGACTGCGGTCGATCTCGAATCGCTCGACATCATGGCCGAGCAGGGGCTTAAGTTCGCTATTCTCGCCCCTTCACAGGCCGGCGCGGTACGCCGCTTCAATGCCAAGAATTGGAAAGACGTCTCCGGCGCCAAGATCGATCCCACTCAGGCGTACGAAGTGCGTCTATCCTCCGGACGCAAGCTAGCGCTCTTCTTTTATGACGGCCCCATCTCGCGCGCAGTTGCGTTTGAAAAGCTTCTCGATTCCGGCGAGCAATTCGCGCAGCGCTTGGCATCCGGATTCTCTGACGCCCGCAAGTGGCCGCAGCTGATGCACATCGCGACCGACGGCGAATCCTACGGTCATCATCATGCTCACGGCGACATGGCACTCGCCTACACACTGCGATACATCGAAGAGAAGAACATCGCCCGTCTCACGAACTATGGCGAGTACCTGGAAAAACATCCGCCTAAGTTGGAAGTTCAGATCATCGAGCGCACCGCTTGGAGTTGTTCTCACGGCGTGGAGCGCTGGAACAGCGATTGCGGGTGCTGCGCCGGTGGACACGACTGGAACCAGCAGTGGCGCGGCCCTCTGCGCGCTTCTCTCGATTGGTTACGCGATTCCGTCCATGCACTTTATGAGCAGGAAGCACAGCATCTATTCCGCGAGCCCTGGAAGGCGCGCAACGATTACATCAAAGTAGTCCTGAACCGCGACGTCGGGAATGTGAATGCTTTCTTCGCTCGGCATCGCAAAGAAGAGCGCGACTTCTCCCATGACGAGCGCGTGCGCGCGCTGCAACTCCTCGAACTGCAACGTCATGCCATGCTGATGTTCACCAGCTGCGGTTGGTTCTTTGATGAACTGTCCGGCATCGAGACAGTGAAAGTCATCGAGTATGCTGGCCGGGTCGTGCAACTCTCACACGTGCTCTTTGCCAATGAAGCTGACGCGCTCGAAGCCGGCTTCCTCGACCGCCTTTCGCAGGCCAAGAGCAATCTTGCGGAGCACGGCGATGGCGCACAGATCTACGCCAAGTGGGTAAAGCCCGCCATGGCGACCATCCGCGACGTGGCCGCGCACTACGCCATCAGTTCCATGTTTGAAGTAGCGGGGCGCGACGTACCCATTTACTGCTATACCGCCGAACGCGAGCAGTTCTTGCCTGTCGAGGGCAGAGGCAGCAGAGCGCTTCTTGGCCGGGTGCGTGTTACTTCCAAGATCACGGAAGCCTGCGGAGTGGAAGATTTCGCCGTGCTGCACCTTAAAGACGATCAACTCTGCGCGGGTGTGGTTAACGCGTCAGAGGATGGCGAATTGCAGCAACTCAGGACTGAGATCGATGCGGCCTTCAAGAGTGGCGACACGGCCAAAGCCCTCGCCGCAGTAGACAGCCACTTCCACGGCGCAGATTACACTTTGAAGTCGCTCTTCTTTGACGAACGCCGGCGCATCCTTGACGTTCTGCTGGAAAAGACTCTGCGCAGATCTGAGGAGGCTTACCAGACCATTTATCAGGAAAGTGAGCCCATGCTGCGTATGCTGACCGCTGCGCAAGTTGAAGCTCCGCGGGTGTTGATGCGTACCGCCGAGTTCGTAGTCAATTCCGGATTGCGCCGCGAGCTTAGCAACATCGATTTAGATATCGACCATGTCACAGATCTCGTAAAGCAGTCGGAATCTCACGGCCTCGAACTTGACCGTGCAGGACTTGCCTTCACCCTGCAGAAAACCCTTGAGCGCCTGATGGACGATCTTTGCCACAAGATGGAAGACGTTGAGCGCGTGCGACGTGTCTCCCGCATGATGGAGTTGCCCACCAAGCTCGGTCTTCCGGTAAACCTCTGGCGCGTGCAGAACATTTATTTCAAGATCGCGCATGAGTATGTTTTCGGCGCCAAGAAGCTATCTCCGGAGTGGCCGGACGCTTTCATACGACTGGGCGAGCAGCTCTCGATTCGCACCTATCGGACAGACCGGTTGGGGCAACCGCAGGAAGCTGCCTGACTTCTTTCTATGGATGAAACGCGCATCGAAAGCCGCTACCGCCCGCAAATCATCGCCTAAAGAAGAATCGGCGAAACACAACAATGGAAAGCAGTCTCCCGTTTCCAAACGCGTGCTCGAGATGCCGCGCAGCGGCAATCGGAAACCAAAAGCCCCGCAGCCTCCGCAGCATCAGGAAAAGCCCGGAATTGAATCAAAGATCCGTCCACGCCCCAACTACCTGGCGCCTACATATAAAGGTTCAGAAAAATTGAAAGGCAAAGCCGCCATCGTGACCGGCGGCGACTCCGGTATCGGCCGCGCCACCGCGGTCCTCTTCGCGCGGGAAGGCGCCGACGTCGCTATCATTTATTTGAAGCAGGAGCAGTCTGACGCGGAAGAGACACGGGCTGCCATTGAAGCCGAAGGGCGGCGGGCGCTGCTCATTCCAGGGGACGTGACCGATTCCGCATTCTGCAAACGCGCCGTTGAAAAAGTTGTGAAGGAATTCGGCAAGCTCGATGTGCTAGTCAACAATGCGGCATTCCAGCAGAGCCAGGAGGATATCGCCGACCTCAGCGAAGAACAGTTCGACAAGACTTTTAAGACCAACATCTACGGATACTTCTACATGGCGAAAGCCGCGCTAGCGCACATGAAGAAAGGTGCGGCCATTGTGAACACGGGATCCATCACCGGCCTGGAGGGCGAAAAAGAATTACTGGATTACTCGTCCACGAAGGGCGCAATACACGCGTTCACGAAGTCGCTGGCGAAGAACCTTGTTGAGAAAGGCATTCGCGTGAACTGCGTCGCGCCGGGCCCCGTATGGACGCCGCTGAACGTTGCCGACGGCACTGCTGAAGACGTTAAAGAATTCGGCTCGGAGGTCGCAGCAAAACGTCCGGCGCAACCAGAAGAACTGGCGCCGGCATTCGTGTTCCTCGCGTCAGAGATATGCTCCAGCTACATCTCCGGCGAAGTTCTGCCGGTGCTGGGGTGGGAGCAGGTGGCAGGATGACGACTCTCGAAATGAAGCAGAAACCTGACGTAGACCCCGATCTGCCCACGCCGCCAGATCAACAGCCCCATGTTCCGATAGATGAACCGCCGGGGCGTCCGCATACTTCGCCGGATGCGCCCGTGGACGAGCCGGGGCCGAAGGGGCCAGTGCGGCAATGATCAGCGCGTCAGTTTGCCGTCGCGAAGAGTAAAGGTCTCGCCGCGCCAAACGATCTTGTCGCCGAAGTTGCTGCGCAGCCAAATGATCGGCGTCATGATCTCGCGTAGTGGCAGCAGCCACAAGTGGCGCTTGAATTCGTCATCGCCGATCACGCGCACGCCCACTGCGAAAGCGACCGCGGTCTTGCCAGCAAGCACGGCAACCAGTAGCGCCCAAGTCCACCATTCATGCGGCCTGCACACAATAGCCAACAACGCCCACATCATTCCGAAAGTAATCGCCATGCCGAAATATCCTGCTCGACGAGAACTGCGCACGGT
>JAICWB010000155.1 GCA_025935035.1 Terriglobales bacterium | reverse complement strand
TTCGCCGGAAGACCGGGCGAAGTTCCACTTTACGATCGCCAAGGTCTTCGCTCAACATGGTGACACTGACAATTGCATCCTTTATTTGAGGAAGGCGATTGAGGACGGCTTTCCCGCCATTGATGATGTTTATAAAGAGGCGGAATTCAAGCCCATCCTCAAAGATCCGCGCTTCGTGACACTCATGGCGTCTAAACCGCAGGCGGTGAAATAGGTTCGGTTAATTTTTGTAAAGGTGGGATGAATGGTAGTAACTTTTTAAACCTTGCCCCATCTAATCAGGCAATGGGTGCCTTATTCCGGCGCGACGGAATCAGGCGGCGGACAAACCTCCCGTCCGCGACTTAGGGGAAAGAGGGTCCGGCAAACGGACCCTCATTCATTTTTACGCAATCTTTATAACTTTCTGTCGTGTTGCGATGGAACTTTTGGCCGCATAAGTGTTCTTATGTAACAGCGCGATTGGAATCCTTCCTTGGCGCCTATATGCGGAGAGTAGCTCCCTCCGCTTCTTGGGGAAAAACAGCCTGCCGTGCGCAGGCTGTTTTTGTTTGTGCGCTACTTTGGCTGGACGCTTTTCTGCACAGCCGGGCGGCTGGCAATGTACTCATCGATCGATTTCTTCAAGGTGCCTTGCGCACGAAGGATGTATTCGATGGCCTCACGCGCGGCGCCCTCACCACCTTTACGCTTTGTGACGACGTGCGACTCCTCTTTCACTTGATCTAGCGCATTGGCTACCGCGATGGCGAGGCCGATGCGACGCATCACTGGCAGGTCGATCACGTCATCACCGACGTACGCGATCTGCCTGGGTGAGATGTTTTCCTTCGCGCAGATCTCGTCTAGTGCGATGGTCTTGTCGGCTTGTCCCTGGTAAACGTGATGAACTTTGAGATCGCGGGCACGTAGCGCGACCGTCTCTGAGATTCGCTTGGTGATGATGCCTGTTTTTAATCCTCCGAGATGCGCGAGACTGATGCCGGTGCCGTCATGCGCGTGAAAGCCCTTGGCCTCAATGATGTTGCTGCTGGAGACACCGAAGCCGGCATGGCCCGCGGCTGCTGCAAGTTGCGAGGTCTGCGGGTTTTGCTGGACGCCGGCAGGCGTGGGAAACAGCCAGATAGTGCCGTCAGTGAGGACGCCGTCAACGTCAAAGATGATGCATTTGATCTTCTTGGCCCGAGCTTTTGACATGCTGGGATTGTAAATGAGCCGACGCTCGTTCATTCTGTGGCATTAGGCGAACATTTTGCGAAACTCTGCTTCCGCGCTATCATCTAATCGTCATGTCCCCTGTTGCTGAGAAGCTGGCTATTCCTGCGTCTTTAGAGTGGGCGCACCCCATCGTTCAGGAGTGGTTCGCCGGCAAATTTGGCACGCCTACCGAACCCCAGGAACAGGGCTGGCCGCACATTCTGGCGCGGCGAACCACGCTTATCTCAGCGCCAACCGGATCCGGTAAGACGTTGACGGCATTTCTCGCCTGCATTGACAGGCTGGTGCGGAAATCATTGGATGGAACGCTGACCGACCGCACTGAAGTAGTCTATGTGTCGCCGCTGAAGGCGTTGGGAAATGATATCCAGAAAAACCTGGAAGGTCCGCTGCGCGAGATCATGGAAATGGCAGCAGAGCGGGGCTTGTTGATGCCGGAGATTCGCACCATGGTGCGAACGGGAGACACGTTAGCTGCCGAGCGGCGCATGATGTTGAAGCGTCCGCCGCACATTCTGGTGACCACGCCAGAATCGCTCTACATTCTGCTGACGGCGGAGAAGAGCCGCGCGATCTTGCACGACGTTGAAACCGTCATAGTGGATGAGATCCACGCCGTGGCGGACGACAAGCGCGGCTCACATCTTGCTCTTTCGCTCGAACGATTGGAATTGCTTTGCAAGAAAAGACCGGTGCGCATCGGATTATCGGCCACGCAGAAGCCGATCGAACTGGTTGCAGAATTCCTCACCGGGAAAGATGAACGGCGAGCGGCGCCGGTGATCGTGAATGTGGGTCACAAGCGGCAGGTGGATCTGGCGGTGGAAGTGCCCAAAGATGAACTCGGCGCCGTCACTTCCAACCTCATGTGGGACGACATCTTTGACCGGCTCGAAGAGTTGGTGAATCAACATCGTTCCACGCTGATATTTGTGAACACGCGCGCGCAGACAGAACGGATTGCGGCTGAGTTGGCTGACCGGCTGGGCGAAGAAGCTGTGGGAGCACATCACGGTTCCCTTTCCCGCAAGCTGCGGCTGGCCGCGGAACAAAAATTGAAAGATGGCGAGATCAAAGTCCTGGTGGCTACGGCGTCACTTGAGCTTGGGATCGACGTTGGCTTCATCGATTTGGTCTGCCATATCGGATCGCCGCGTTCGATCGCGGTCGCTCTGCAGCGCATTGGGCGCGCGGGCCACTGGCGGGGCGCCATTCCAAAAGGACGGATCTTTGCCAGCACGCGTGATGAACTCCTGGAATGCGCAGCGCTGGTGCGCAGCATTCATCGCGGCGAATTGGATCGCTTGTGGATACCGGAATGTCCGCTGGACATTCTGGCGCAGCAGATCGTGGCCATGTGCGCAGCACAGAAGTCTGCAAGCGCCACCGACGTCGAGACTGACACCTGGGATGAAGATGACCTGCTGCGTGTGATCCGCCGCGCGTATCCGTATCGCAATCTGACTGACAAAGATTATCAAGAAGTGCTGGAGATGCTTTCCGAGGGGATCGCATCCAAACGTGGGCGCTATGGCGCGTACCTTCATCGCGACCGGGTGAACAAACGCCTGAGAGCCCGACGCGGCGCACGGATGGTCGCTATTACGAATGGCGGTGCAATCCCAGATACAGCTCTATATACGGTTATTGCGGAGCCGGAGGGCCATGTTGTCGGCACGGTACATGAAGATTTCGCGGTAGAGATCTCGCGGGGCGAGATCATGCAACTGGGCAATACAAGCTGGCGCATTCGCCGTGTGGAATCCAGCGGACGCATGTTCGTGGAAGATGCCCATGGCGCCGCGCCTACCATTCCCTTCTGGCTGGGCGAAGCGCCTTCGCGCACGATGGAACTTTCCGCCGAGATCGCCGAGATACGCCAGACGATCAGCGACATTACGCAGAATACCGCGCCCGGATTCGTTCTCGGATCGAAAGACCCCGAGGTATTGGCCACGAAGAAGTGGTTAGCCGAAGAATGTGGGCTCGATGAATCCGCCGCAGAACAGGCGATTGAATACATTGTGGCGGGACGCGCGGTATTGCGCGCGGTGCCCACGCAAAAGACGATCATTGCAGAGCGCTTCTTTGATGAAGGCGGCGGCATGCAGTTGGTGCTTCATGCTCCGTTCGGCGGACGCATCAACAAAGCCTGGGGGCTTTCATTGCGCAAGCGTTTTTGCGCGTCATTCAATTTCGAATTGCAAGCGGCGGCAACGGAAAACGGCCTGAACATCTCTCTTGCTGAACAACACAGCTTTCCCCTGCAAGACGTTTTCCAGTTCCTGAGTTCAGAAACGGTTGAAAGCGTTCTTAAACAAGCGTGCATTGACTCGCCGATCTTTGCCAATCGCTGGAAATGGGATGCGGGGCGTTCTCTCGCACTCCTTCGCTTCCGCAACGGACGCAAAGTTCCGCCGCAGATACTGCGCATGCGCTCGGACGATCTGCTTGCATCGGTGATCCCTGACGTTGCCGCCTGTCAGGAAAACGTTCACGGCCCTATCGACTTCCCGGATCATCCTCTGGTGAATGAAGTGATGAAGGACGTGCTGACCGAGGCGATGGACATCGAAGGGCTCAAGCAGATCATTCGCGATATTAATGCGGGCAGCATCAAAATCCTGGCGGTAGATACGCCGGTGCCTTCGGTCTTCTCGCACGAGATATTGAACGCGAATCCCTACGCATATCTCGATGATGCGCCACTGGAAGAACGCCGCGCACGCGCGGTGCAAATGCGGCAGACACTTCCTGAGGCCGTGCTGAATGAGATCGGCCGGCTCGATCCTGCGGCCATCGCGGAGGTGCGCGAAGAGGCATGGCCGGATGTGCGTGATGCCGATGAATTGCATGACGTGCTGCATACGCTGATCGCGTTGCCTACTAAACTCAATGTGCTGGGTCATGCTGATCCGGAAAGCGCGTGGGGTTTCCACTTCTCAAAATTGGTTCTGCATTCACGCGCCACGCGGGCTCGTGTCGGGAACGCGGAGTTCTGGGTGGCAACAGAGCGCGCGCTGACGTTCAAGGCTTTGTTCCCGAATGCAGTCTTAGAACCGGCGATCAATCCCATCGAGACGGCGGCTCCGTCGTTCGACGATGCACTCTACAACATGATGTCCGGGTGGATGTCACATTCCGGGCCGATCACGGCTCAGAAACTGAGTGACTCGTTGCATATTACCGCCGACGCAATTAATCAAGCTTTGCTGCGGTTGGAAGTTACCGGCACCATCTTGCGCGGAACCTTTGAGGGCCATGACTCGAGCGCTCCAAATGAACATACGGTTGATGGACGTGGACGCGCCATCTCCAATCTGCGCGATGCAAGAGTCGAGGAGTGGTGCGACCGCAGATTGCTGGCACGTATTCATCGGCTCACGCTGGGTAAACTGCGCAAACAGGTTGAGCCTGTTACCGCCGCCATGTTCATGCACTGGCTGACTCGCTGGCAGCATGTTGCTCCCGGTACGCAAATGATGGGCGAGCGCGGATTACTGCATGTACTGAAACAGATGCAAGGCTTCGAAGTGCCCGCGAATGCTTGGGAAAAACAAGTATTGGCGCGCCGCATCCAGAATTACGATCGGGAGGCCCTCGATGATCTCTGCCTGACCGGCGCGGTGGGTTGGGGCAGATTATCGCCGCACCCGGCTACGCTTGAGACTTCCGCGACCGGTACTCGCCGTATTGTGCCCACCAGCGTTGCACCAATCACATTCTTCGTTCGCGACGAAGCGGACTGGATGACATCAAAACGCGGAGAACCGTCGGAAGAAAATTCAACCAACGGTTTAGGTAACGGCGCAAAAGCAGTGCTGGCGTTCCTGCAGTCGCGCGGTGCGTCGTTCTTTGCTGACATTGTCCGCGGCGTGGAGATGCTGAAGAGTGAAGTAGAAACGGCACTGTGGGAACTGGTTGCCGCCGGCCTTGTCACTGCTGATGGATTCGACAATCTTCGCGCACTAATCGACCCCAAGCGCCGCACAGGGCAAGGGCGCGGCAAAACATCTCGCCCTCGGCATAGTGCCGGACGATGGTCGTTGCTTCATCCGCACACACAAATCGAACAGGTAAAGATGCTGGAAGCGACTTGCCGCATGTTGTTGGACCGCTATGGCGTAGTCTTCCGCGAATTGCTTGCGCGCGAATCTATTTTGCCGAAATGGCGCGAACTACTGATCACCTTCCGCCGGC
This sequence comes from Terriglobales bacterium, assembly GCA_025935035.1. Classification (GTDB taxonomy): domain Bacteria; phylum Acidobacteriota; class Terriglobia; order Terriglobales; family Acidobacteriaceae; genus JAICLA01. The sequence goes on along the minus strand of JAICWB010000155.1, from coordinate 1,215 downwards.
TTGAGGACCGCGGTGAGGTTCGTGGTGGGCGCTTCATCAATGGCTTCCACGGCGAACAGTTCGCTCTGCCAGAGGCTGTCGATTCGCTGCGCGCGTTGCGTAACGTCGGGATAACAACCGAATCAGCAGACATTACTATCTCCGCGGCTGATCCGCTGAACCTGGTCGGCATTATCATTCCCGGCGAGCGGGTTCCGGCCATCTCCGGCAAATTCGTCACGCTGCGCAACGGCGTGGCAGTGACCGGCGAAGACGCGGTCACGGTGATGGACGCCATCGGATAGGTTCGCAGTGCCTGAAGAAAAACTCATCGAAGGCAAAGATTTCTACTGGGACGGCCCCTACATGGTCTTCACTGCCGAGTATCTTCTCAATCGGGGATACTGCTGCCAAAGCGGTTGCAGGCATTGTCCATACGGATTCGTAAAGCCGGAAAAGACGTCCAAATAAAAAGGCCCGCGCGATCTTTCGCCGGGGCCCTTCAGGAGAGAGACTTCTTTTTTCGCGAGTGCGTCTAGGCCTCGCCGCGGCATAAACCGCTGACAATGGTCTGTTCCATCACTTGCTCAAACGTGCTGCCCGTGGAATGTTGCAGAACCAGATCATCGCAGAACTTCAGTGTCTCCCATCGCCCGTCCACCTTGCGAAATATCACCGTGATGGAAAATGGACTTTGTGCAGCCGGGTAGTAAGCCAGTTGCGCAGTCTCAACATCCTCAGTGAACGTTGCCAGGTCTGGCCAGTAATCTTGCCGTTGCGCGCCTTCAGAAAAACTTAGGCTGCGTGGGAAGACAGAGAGCCGGCGCCCGAACTGGTGATGCCAGTCGGTGTCGAACGGTATAGGCAGTTGCGGGGAATAGCTTTTCATCGATGCATGCTCCGTGTATTGGCATGCACCAGGAGAGTTCCGCTAAAAACAAATGCCACCATGAAAGCACTCAGGGTGGCCATACCTTTATCGGGAGACTTTTCGTTCGGAACCTTCGCTCCGCACATCGAACGCTTTCGCGCTCTAAGCACCGAGGCGTCTCTACCCCGGTTGCCGGACCCGTTTCCGGGTCACTCCTGATGCTGGAAAAGAATATACACAAGCGCGGAAGGTCGCGCAAGTTTGCGCACCATGCATCTGTCCGATGGGCCCATTCGAGGAATAGACTTGAGCATTGGAGTTTCGAGCATGAAAAAGCGCAAACTTGGGAAAAGCGGACTAGAAGT
>JAICWB010000152.1 GCA_025935035.1 Terriglobales bacterium | reverse complement strand
GGGTCGCCGCTGGGTAAGGTGGCGGACTTCGTGGACGTGAAGTGTCCGAAGTGCGGTGGCAAAGCGCGCCGCGAGACCGACACGATGGATACGTTCGTGGATTCGAGTTGGTATTTCTATCGCTACACCAGCCCGAAGCAGGCAGACGCGCCATTTGATTCCGCGAAGGCGAACTACTGGTTCCCCATCGACCAATACATTGGCGGCGTGGAGCACGCCATCTTGCACCTTATTTACTCGCGCTTCTGGACGAAGGTAATGCGCGACATGGGCATGATCAAGAACTCAGAGCCTGCGCAACGCTTGTTCACCCAAGGTATGGTGATCAAGAACGGCGCCAAGATGTCAAAGAGCAAGGGCAATGTGGTGTCGCCGGATGACATGGTTGCGAAGTTCGGCGCGGATGCCACGCGCATGTACTCGCTCTTCGCTGCACCGCCGGACCGGGATCTTGATTGGCAGGAGCAGGGTGTTGAGGGGATTCATCGTTTTCTTGGGCGCGTGTATAGGTTCGTGCAGAAGAACGCGCAGCCGAAATCGGCGGAGTGGAACGCTGCCGTGCCGTCAGAACTCTCGCCCGAGGCGCGAAAGATCCAGCGCAAGTTGCACCAGACCATCGCGAAAATCACCACGGACTTTGATGGGCGCTGGCACTTCAATACTTCGATTGCCGCGGTCATGACGTTGGTGAACGAGTTGTACTTGTCGGAAGACGCGATCGCTACCGGCAAGATACCAGTGGCGCTTTTGGCGGAAGCGCAGCGGACGATTGTTTTGTTGATCGCGCCGTTTGCGCCTTATCTCGCAGCGGAGTTGTGGCAGGTGCTCGGCGAGGAAGACAGTTTGCTGCGGCATCCGTGGCCGGGGTTCGATAAGGCGTTGGCAAAGGAAGATGAGGTTGAACTGGCTGTCCAAGTCAACGGCAAGTTGCGCGGCAAGGTCACCGTGCCGGCGGGCTCTACGGAGGAGTTCGTCCGCGATCGAGCATTGTCTGATGAGAAGGTCAAAGCTGCGATTGAGGGCAAGAAGCCGGTGAAGGTCATCGTGGTGTTGGGGAAGTTAGTGAATATTGTGGTGAAGTAAAAAGCATCGAGCACCGAGCCCCTAGCATCGAGTGACTTCTCGTTAGGAATCGATGCGTACCTGAACAGGCACGCCGATTCGTGAGAATTCATTAAGTAGGTCGATGAAATCATCGACCATCTTTTTTGCGCCCTCCCCGACTAGAGATCGATTCTTGATTACGACGCAATAAGGGACTTCGATGGCATTAATTTCGCCGGTGCAAATACTGTCATGCAGGGCATCGAAATTGCGGCCATGCCACTCAGGAGCTCCGACCGCCTGAAAAAAGGCATCGTAGACGTCGTTCCTGGTGGCGAAAGTCGATCCGTCGAGGATGAGCTCTTTCATAGAGCAATCCTACCGCGCTCAGCAATCCCTGTATAATCACCTGTTTCGCCCGTCCCGGAAAATCGCCTCCGTGAGTGGCCGAACGCCATTTTGCAGCTTGTCCGGAGGAAGCCGCGTGGATTTTCAACTCAATGAAGAACAGATAGCTCTCAGGAAGTCCGTGCGTGAGTTTGCCGAGCGCGAGATAAAGCCGCACGTGATGGAGTGGGACGAGAAGTCGGAATTTCCGCTGCAAACCATTAAAGAGTTGGGCAAGTTGGGATTGATGGGCATCATCTTCCCGCAAGAATACGGCGGTGCCGGCTCCGGATATGTTGAGTATGTGATCGCCGTGGAAGAGCTGTCGCGCGTGGACGGCTCCGTGGGCATCATTGTTGCTGCGCACAACTCGCTCTGCTCCAACCATATATATGTAGCCGCGAATGAAGCGCAGAAGCGGAAATACTTGCCCAAGCTTGCGACAGGCGAATTCATTGGCGCATGGGGGTTGACGGAACCGGGATCGGGGTCTGACGCGGGTTCTGCGCGAATGACCGCCGTACGCAAAGGCAACGATTGGGTGCTGAACGGCACCAAGACCTTCATCACTAACGGACACTACGCCGATGTTTGCGTGGTGATCGCTGTGACGGACAAGACCGCGCACACGCACGGCTTGTCTGCTTTCATTGTGGAGGCGGGCACGAAGGGTTTCCGCGCGGGCAAGAAAGAAAACAAGCTCGGCCTGCGCGCTAGCGATACCGCTGAGCTCATCTTTGAAGATTGCGTGATCCCGCATGAGAACCTTGTGGGCAAAGAGGGCGATGGCTTCGTGGATTCCATGCGCGTGCTCGATGGTGGGCGTATTTCCATCGCGGCGTTGTCATTGGGAATCGGACAGGGTGCTTACGAGTGCGCGCTGAACTACTCAAAAGAACGCAAGCAATTCGGCAAGTCGATAGCAGACTTCCAGGCCATTCAATGGAAGCTCGCTGACATGGCGACTGAGCTAGATGCTGCCCGCTTGCTGACCATGCGCGCAGCTGATATGAAAGACAAGAAGATGAAGACGACGCAGGAGTCGTCGATGGCGAAGCTCTATGCCAGCGAAGTGGCGGTGCGTTGCGCGAATGAGAGCGTGCAGATCCACGGCGGATACGGGTTCATCAAGGATTATCCGGCAGAGAAGTATTACCGCGACGTGAAACTGTGCACCATCGGCGAAGGTACCAGCGAGATACAGCGGCTGGTGATCGCGCGGCAGTTGTTGAAGGACTAACGCGCGCCTAGCATCGAGCACCGAGCATCTAGTGACTGCTTGACTAATGCTGACATCAAGACGTGGGTCGAACGCATTCGCGCCGGCGATGTGAGGGCTGTTGCGCGTGCGATCTCTGCTATCGAGGATTCCACCACCGAATCAACCGAGTTGCTAAAAGCACTATTTCCGCTAAGCGGGAAGGCTCGGGTTATTGGATTGACAGGAGCGCCCGGTGCGGGCAAGAGCACGCTGGTGGACCAGCTGGCGCGCGAGTATCGCAAGAGTGAGAAGACGGTTGGGATTGTTGCGGTGGATCCTACCAGCCCATACACCGGGGGAGCGATTCTCGGGGACCGCATCCGGATGCAGGCGCACCACGCTGACACGGGCATCTACATTCGCAGCATGGCCACGCGCGGATTCCTTGGCGGGCTCGCGCGGACAACCGCGGACGTTGCTACGGCGCTCGACGCCAGCGGCAAAGACGTGGTCTTAGTTGAGACCGTTGGCGTGGGACAGGATGAGATCGATATCGTGCGACTGGCTGAGGTCACGGTCGTGATCCTGGTGCCGGGAATGGGCGACGATGTGCAATCGATCAAAGCCGGCATCATGGAGATAGCCGACATCTTCGTGATCAACAAAAGCGATCGCGATGGCGCCGACAATGTGGAGAAAGAGATACGCATGATGCAGTCCCTGGCGATGCGAAAGGACGCTTGGATGCCGAGCATCGTGCGCACTGTAGCGACTGACGGCAAAGGGATCCCGGAGCTGGCGGCGGCTATCGAGGAATACGAGAAGCATCTCGAAAAGAGCGGTTTACGGCAGAAGAAGAATGTAAACAGCTGGCGTGAGCGGTTAGTAGAGATGTTGCGTGAGTCTTTGTTGCAGAAGCTCACGCGCGAAAGTTTGAGTGAAGAACAATTGAACGGATATGCGACCGAGGTGGCGGAACACAAGCGTGATCCGTACACGCTGGTGGACGAGATCATCGCGAACTTCCGTAAGAAGTAAAATCAACCTATGACGACTATCGACCATCTGGGGATTGCGGTGAAAGACCTGGCGCAGGCGAAAAAGCTCTACGAGCAGCTTGGACTGCGCATTGTGGGCGAAGAAGTTGTTGAGCACGAAAAAGTGAAAGTGGCGATGGTGCCCATGGGCGAGAGCCGCGTGGAACTGTTGCAAGCGACGAGCGAAGATTCGACGGTTGCGAAGTTCATTGCAAAACGTGGTGAAGGTATTCATCACGTGGCGCTACAAGTTGAAGACTTGAGCGCGACATTCGAGGCGCTCAAGAAATCCGGTACACGGTTTGTGAAAGATGAGATTCAAGTGGGCGCTGGCGGACACCTCTATGTGTTCATCCATCCTTCGAGCGCGGGCGGCGTACTGATCGAGTTGTGTGAAGACCCGCCAAGCCCGGCATAGCCATGCCCTCCGAGAAAAAGTTGATTCTTGCGATCGACACATCACATAAACAGGGAAGCGTGTGCCTGACGCGCGGAGATTCGAGCTCGTTTGAAGTGCTGGGATCGGCGCAGGTTGATGGCGGCATGTTCTCCGCGCAGTTGGTGCCGGTAATCGCGAAGCTGCTGGCGCAGTGCGGCGTGAAGAAAAGCGAATTGCAGGGGATTGCTGCTGCAGTAGGGCCCGGGTCTTTCACGGGTTTGCGTATCGGGTTATCTGCCGTGAAGGGATTCGCCGAAGTGTTGGGTGTGCCGATCGTTGCGGTATCGACATTGGAAGCGGTGGCGACTTCGGCGGAAGGCTTCAGCGAAGTGATTGCCGTGCTGGATGCGGGACGGAAAGAGTTCTATGTTGGGGAGTACTCTGCCGGCCTGAGGCTGAAAGAATCACTGATGAATGCCCCAGAGTTGGCCGCGCTGCTCGGGAGAACCAAGGCACCGCTTGTTTCGCCGGATGCTGCAGTCAGCACGATTGCGAGTGCGAGGCTTAAGGTGGTACCGCAGACTAAGGCGGAGATAATCGCGACGCTGGGCCTGAAGAAGCTTGCGAAGGGGGACAGCGTTGCCGTCGACGCTTTGGACGCCAACTATGTGCGACGCGACGAAAACCTTTTCGCTCCATCGAAATAAAAGTAAGAAACAGGCGGGCACTCTTCGGAATTCGCAGATTTATTGACTGAATGATTAATCATTCACTAAAATCGTGCATCAAAACCTGAGTAGCTGGTGCTAGCCCGCCGCTTTCTGCAAACTTCTGCGGCGTATGATGTTCGTGTTTTGGTCGGCATTTCCTTCTGTACTTTGATCGTCTGTTCCTAAAAATTCATGCCATTCGCCATCAGGAAAGTTGCAGTTCTGGGTGCAGGTACGATGGGCGCGCGCATTGCCGCGCACGTTGCTAATGCAGGTTTCCCTTGCGTGCTACTGGACATCGTGCCGCCGGGCACGCCGGCCGACGCTGATAAAGCTACGCGCAATAAGATAGTCGCCGCGGGATATGAGGCGGCGAAGAAATCGAAGCCCGCGGCGTTCGCTGACCCGGCATTTGCTTCGCTGGTGACGATCGGCAACTTCGATGATGACCTCAAGTTGATCTCGACGTGTGATTGGGTCATCGAAGCAGTCGCGGAAAACCTTGAGATCAAGCGTTCGCTGCTGAAAAAAGTGGAAGCGCTACGAAAGCCGGGAGCGATCGTCACCACGAACACCAGCGGACTTCCGGTGGCGAGCATCGCAGAAGGATTCAGTGACGATTTTCGTAAGCGCTGGTTCGGCACGCATTTTTTTAATCCGCCGCGTTACATGAGGTTGCTGGAGATCATCCCGACTCCGGAAACAGATCCGGCAGCCATCGCTGCGGTCGCGCATTTTGGCGATGTGTGGCTGGGTAAGGGAATCGTCAATGCGAAGGACACGCCAAACTTTATTGGTAACCGCATCGGCACATTCTCTGTGCTGAACGTGATGCGCATCATGCAGGAGATGGACCTCAGTATTGAGGACATTGACGCGCTCACGGGGAGCGCCGTCGGGTGGCCGAAATCGGCGACGTTTCGGACGATTGACTTAGTTGGGCTCGACATTCTCGCTAGCGTAGTAGGCAATTTCATGCGCAACGTGAAAGATGAGCGCAGCGAACTTAAACTGCCCGCGTTTTACCAAGTCATGCTCGACAAGAAGCAGTTGGGCGATAAAACCAGAGGCGGTTTCTATAAGAAGCAAAAAAGTGCGAGTGGCGAAGAACGCTTCGGGCTGGATTGGAAGACCGGTGAGTATCGGCCTACTGCACGAGCTAAATTTCCGGCGTTGGAGATGGCTAAGAACGTTGAGGACACCGGCGAGCGTTTGAAGATGCTGCTGGGCGGTGATCCGGCGAAGGACAAAGCGGCGGCATTCTATTGGGCTTCTCTGTCTGACCTGTGGACCTACGCTGCAAATCGCATTCCTGAGATCTCTGACACAGTTGTCGAGATCGACCGCGCGATGAAGCTGGGCTTCAACTGGGAGATGGGGCCCTTCGAGTTGTGGGACGCTGCAGGCGTGGAAGCCACCGTGGCGCGCATGAAGAGAGAGGGCAAGCCGGTTGCGGCGAATGTTGAGAAGCTGTTGGCAAGCGGCAAAAAGAGTTGGTACACCGAGAACGCGAAGACGGCGTCGGGAAAGTCGTTCTTTGATCTGCGAACTAACGACTACAAGCCGGTTGAGACAGCTACGGGCGTCTGGTCAGTGGCGTCGGCGAAAAAGTCGAACGGCGTGGTGAAGAAAAACGCCGGAGCCAGTCTGGTCGATCTGGGAGATGGAATCGGGTGCATCGAGTTCCACAGCAAGATGAATTCAGTGGGTGGCGACATTGTCTCGCTGATTACACAAACGCTCAAGCCAGGAAGTTCAGGAACGACGCTTGGCGATAACTTTGACGCCTTTGTTTTGTATAGCGACGCGCCTAATTTTTCCGTCGGCGCCAATATCATGGCTCTGCTGCTCGCATTGCAAGAGGACGATTGGGACGAAGTGGACATGGCCATCTCTCAGTTCCAGGGCATGACTCAGGCTATAAAGTTCTCGCCCAAGCCGGTTGTGGCGGCGCCGTTCGGGATGACGCTGGGCGGCGGGTGCGAGATCAGCCTGCACGCGGCGGCGCGC
>JAICWB010000237.1 GCA_025935035.1 Terriglobales bacterium | reverse complement strand
GCGTCTTGCGTTTGGTCCTTGCCGCATCCGGCAATAAAGAACAAGAGCAAACAAACGATGAGAAACCGTAGATTGTGAGATGGGGTCTTCACTGAACCAGCACACCGATTCTAGCAAACTGTTTCAACGTTAAAGAATTTCGCGACTAGAGGAACGCGATGGAGGCCGCGTTCGCCAATGTGACTCCACTGGTCGCGGTGGTAGAAGCCACGAGCTTTCCTGACGAATCGATAGTGAAGATGGAGATGTCAGGGCTGCCATTGAAGTTGGTGACATAGACAAACTTTCCTGATGGGTCAATAGCGATGGAAGAGGGACTGGAGCCTGTGCTCGCCGTTCCGCCCGACAGTTGAGATAGAGAGCCATCGGCAAGGATGCCGTAGGAGAAAACATTGTTACTGGTCTGGTTGGCCACATAAAGGTGCGTGCCTGGTGAATCTGCGGTGAGCACGATCGGCACACCGCCTGCAGTCACGGGCGAACTGGAGAGCAGTGTTAGAGCACCCGTCGAGGTATTCACGCTGAACTCTTCCACCCCGGAAACACCATCTGCAGCATAGGCAAATGTTCCCGCCTTGTTGATGGTGATGGACTGGATGGCGGCGCCTGCCTGGGGAGCGTTCTGGCTCAAGAAGGTGAGAATGCCCGTAGTTTGATTGATGCTGAAGACGGCGATACCAGCCGTGTCCAATGTTACGTAAAGGAAGTTGCCGGATGGATGCACCGCGAGCCCCACCGCTTGGCCGGCGTTGAGGGCGCTAGCTCCTGCAGCGAATGTGCCGATGGGAACCAGCGTGCCCGTGGAAGAATCGATACTGTATGCGGTAATGTCGCGGCTGCCGGAATTTGCTGTATAGAGAAACTTGCCGCTGGGGTCCGCAATGATGTTATTGGGATTTGTGCCCGCGGCAAAGGGCGAACCAGAGATAGCCGACAGAGCACCCGTCGCGGTATTGATAGTGAACGCCGAGACCGAACCGCCATCATTGGCGGTGTAGAGATACTTACCGAGCACTGTTATCAGTGACGCCGGCCCATTGCTCAGCGTCGTGGAGCCCGTGGAGAACGAAGAACCCGTGGAAGTAAGCGCGCCGGTGGTGGAGTTGATTGTAAAAACACTGACGCTCCCAGCGGTTGCGTTCTGGAAATTAGCGACAAACGCGAATTTTGATGCAGTTGTGCCGCCACCGGTGTTGCAGTTCGACGTGAAGAAGCCGGAGCCGCAGGTATCACTACGCTGCGAGAAAAAACCGCCGCATCCGACTGACAACAGAGCGAACGCAGAAGTTATGAAGAAGGCTAGAAACCTATAAAAAGGGCGTCGCATTCCAGTCACAGTCTATCGCAAATCTTAAGCCTGTGAGGGCGCCTCCGGCACGAATGCCGCCACTGCCAGCGGCTGGTCAGAGTGCACGCGAATGATCTCTCCGTTCAACTTTACTTCCACCACTTCTGTCAGCGAGATCTCGTAGGGCACTGACAGGATGATCTCGATGCGCGAGTTGGGCGACAGTTCCGCGCCGGGATAGATCGCCATACCCCCTGCGCTCATGTTCTGCAGCTTTACCGGACGCGCCTCATCTTCATCCATGGTGCGGATGGACACAGGGATGGCGATGGCGGTGCGCGGGCTTGCCCGGCGGCAACCTTCCTCGCGGCCGCTCTGAATCTTGTTGTGAATGGGTTTGTTCACGGATATTAGACGCTGAATGTGGGACGGAGTTTAGCATTCATTGGCAACGCGTCCCAGTCTTCTTTCTTGCGTCGGATCAAGTTCGCGGTCGGGCGAATCCCGACGGCGCCGTCCGACATCATTTATATTGAGAAGCGAAGAAAGGAAATCAAAAATGGCCTATACACAGATCCCCCTGCCTTATGACTTTGCTGCGCTGGAGCCGCACATTGACGCGCAGACTATGCAGATCCATTACGGCAAGCATCATGCCGCTTATGTCAGCAACCTGAACGCGGCGGTGGAGAAGCATCCGGAGTTGTTCTCGAAGTCGCCGACTGAACTTGTGAAACAACTACAGAGTGTGCCCGAGGACATCCGCACCGCGGTGCGCAACAATGCCGGCGGAGACGTGAACCACACTATGTTCTGGCAGATCATGAAACCGAATGGTGGGGGCAAGCCCACGGGGGCCATCGCAGACGCGATCACAGGTTCCTTCGGCGATTTTGAGACGCTCAAGAAGGAATTCAATGATGCCGGCGCCAAGCGCTTTGGCTCGGGATGGGCTTGGGTGATCATGAACTCAGCCGGAAAACTGCAGGTGACCAGCACACCGAACCAGGACAATCCTATGAGTGACGGCCACAAGGTGATCTTCGGCAACGACGTTTGGGAGCACGCTTACTATTTGAAATATCAGAACAAGCGCGCCGATTATCTTGCCGCCTGGTGGAATGTGGTGAATTGGGATGAGATCAACAAGCGCCTTGCAGCAAAGTGATCAGACCGTAGCGGCTTGCGCGTGTTGTTGAAAGTAAGGTAGGCATAAACGCAAACCCTCTTCCAAAGCGATCCTCGGCTCCCAGCCGAGGATTTTTTTTGCCAGCATGATGTCCGGCTTGCGCTGTTTGGGGTCGTCTTGCGGGAGAGGTTCAAATTTCAGTTTGCTCTTTGAGCCAGTCACTTTTAACACCAGTTCGGCGCATTCGCGAATGGTGAACTCGCCGGGATTGCCGAGGTTGACCGGTCCGGCGGAATCGGACGCTGACATGCGAATCAGGCCATCGACCAGATCGCTGACATAACAGAAACTGCGTGTCTGGCTGCCGTCGCCGAAAATGGTTAGCGCTTCGCCTTGCAGTGCTTGGCGCATGAAGTTCGAGATGACGCGGCCGTCGTTGGGTTGAAGACGTGGGCCGTAGGTGTTGAAGATACGAACGATCTTGCCATTCAGATTGTGGTAGCGACGGTAGGCGGCGACGGCGGCTTCGGCGAAGCGCTTGGATTCGTCGTACACGGAGCGCGGCCCGATCGGATTCACGTTGCCCCAATAAGTCTCTTTCTGGGGATGCTCGAGCGGATCGCCGTAGCACTCTGAGGTCGATGCGAGGAGTAGTCCCGCATTCCATTTTTTTGCCGCTTCCAGTGCGTTGAGTGTGCCAACGGAATTCACACGGAGGGTTTCGATGCCGTGCCCGGCGTAATCGAACGGGCTGGCGGGCGAGGCTAGATGAAAGATGAAATCAAATTCGCCGAATTTCTCCGCGAACGGTTCGCAGATGTCTTTTTCTTCAAACTGAAATCGCGGCTCTCGGGCGAGATGCGCGATGTTCTCGCGCTTGCCGGTGACGAGATTGTCCAGCACGAGGACATCGTGCCCCTGCGCGATGAGCGCATCGCACAGGTGTGACCCGAGAAAGCCTGCGCCGCCGGTTACCAGTGTTCGCATGGTGGGATAGATGCCCGATTCAGCAACTCTGGCTGCATGGGCCCGCTAGTTCGTGGTGATCTGCATCGTCTGGTCAATGCTCATGGTCTTCGGCACAGTCTCATCCGGACCGGAGTACGTGGCCGTGACTTTGAATCCGTCAGCGCTGGTGTCCACGGTGTAAGTGTAAGGACCGCGATGATCGGTGGGCATGTTAATGTCGCCGTTGGAACGCAGTTCATCGAGTGAGACGTATTTGCCGTCGCTGGCCATGCGACGGCGTTCGGCGTTGGCGATGTTGTTCAGATCATTCTTCACGCCGACAGTGTCAATGGTCGCTCTCGGCGAGGAACCACCGACCGAAGCCGACTTCGCCTGCTGCGTGTAGAGATATGCTCCGACGCCGACCGCGATCAGAACTCCGATGAATCCGAGTGCACGTCCCATAGCTGCCTCCTGATCCTTGCGACTCTAAAAGTATTTCTTCATCAACTCGGTGGCCCAATCCGGCTGCCCGATCTCATTGCGTTCCGGAACGAACTCGCGCATCACCGGCTTAAGATCGAGGACTGGCGTGCCGTCGAACGCGTCTAACCCTCGTACTTTAACAGTGAATCCTTGCACTGCAACTATTTTGCAGATGGTAGCGCCAAGATGGTTAGGCCGGTCTTTCCCGCGCTGCGCGAAGATACCTACCTTCGGCCAATCGGTATTGCCGCGCGGATGGCGATGAGCAAAGTGCGTGTCGGCATCTGCCGCGCGGTGGAACTGAAATATGACTTCTACATGCGAAAAATCTTTTAGGCCGGCAAGCGCATCTTCCGTGAACTGCGCGGAATCAAGAATGATCTCAGCGGTCACGCCGCCCCAGTCATCGTCGCGCTTGTCGTTTACTTTGGACTCGATCCTTCCAATGGGGTTGAGAATGATTTCCATGAAGCGATGATACGCCGCAACCAGATCACAGGTTTCTAACAGGAACCGATTGGGAAATTAGCTTGACGTTTTCACCTTATGAGATATTCTCCCACCTTTAGTCCACGCCCCCATGGAAATCAATATCTGCCCAGACTGGGTCTTAGCAAAGCTGCGAGTGCCAAGGTACCTCTGGCGAGATGCGTCCCTACTCATTTCAGCAATACTCGCTGTTTCCAGCTTGTCACTTCTAATGAGCATCCCGCACTTGTGTCTAGTCCGGATGCTTTTCGGAATCCCGTGCCCAGGGTGCGGCATACTTCATTCCGTTGATTATTCCCTGCATCTGC
>JAICWB010000298.1 GCA_025935035.1 Terriglobales bacterium | reverse complement strand
CTGCCAGCCTGCTTGATTTTCTTGATGCAGAGCGTAGCTATCGGGCCACCGAACTAGCTTATCGGCAAGCGGTGGCCGCTTACATGCTCGCTTTGGAACAACTCAAACAAGCGACCGGTGTCAGGAAATTGCCATGAGGAAGAGACCAGTGAATTTTTCTAAAAGGATGAGAGATGGTATTCGCCTGCTATGTTGGGCGGTACTCGCCGCGCTCTCGCTGTTCGCAGTAGGTTGCGGCGAAACGAAGCAGCCTGCGGAAACGTCGAGTGCCCACGCTGACAGCGGACTGTTTACCATCCCCGCTGATCAACTGCAGCATTTACAGATCATCACGGTGAAGCCTACTAGCATGGACCGCGTGCAGAGCTTGACCGGCACAGTCGCATATAACGCTTTTCATACCACTCCGGTCATCAGCCAAGTCAGCGGCCCCGTAGTGGAACTGCTCGCGCTTCCTGGGCAGCAGGTTAAGCGCGGCCAGCCTATGCTCTATGCCAGCAGTCCGGAGTTCTCGCAGCTTCGCGCGGCTTACATCAAAGCGCGAGATGCTTCCATAGTGGCAGACAAGAATTACAACCGCGCGAAAGATTTGTATGACCACCACGCGATTTCAGAGAAAGATCTGCTCGATGCAGAATCGGCAAAGAACCAGGCTAATGCTGATTTGCAGGCCAGCACGCAAGGATTGGAGATCGTCGGCATCCCAAAAGCCGAATCTGTAGAAAAGTCAGTTTCGCCAAAAATCCCGGTCTTGGCTCCCATCTCTGGCGAAGTTGTAGAACGCTTGGTCTCGCCCGGGCAGTTGCTCCAGGCCGGCGCCACGCAGTGCTTTACCATTTCAGATTTAAGCACAGTATGGGTACTGGTAAATGTTTATGAACATGATCTCGCATACGTCCACGTGGGCGATGAGGTTGAGATCAAGACAGAGGCTTACCCGACCGTCTTTCACGGCAAGATCTCATTCCTCGGAGCATCGGTCGACGCCACATCGCGAACACTCCAAGCTCGTATCGTGACGGAGAACCCTCACGACTTGTTAAAAAAGGACATGTATGTAGTGGCGACGGTCCACGCCGGCAAAGCGCAGGATGTGATCGCGGTGCCGGACAGTGCGATCCTTCGCGATGCCGAAAATCAGCCTTACGTCTACGTGCAACAAGGGAACGCGCAGTTCGCGCGACGCCAGATCACCACAGGCGCAAGCACGACTGGCGCGACACAAGTACAACGTGGTTTGAAGACCGGCGATCAAGTGGTGGCAGATGGCGCTCTGTTCCTGCAGTTCGCAAATTCTTTGCAACAGTGAGCCAGGTTCGCTCCAGGAGTGACGATTAAATGATCCATAAAATCATCCGGCTGGCCCTGCAAAACAGGTTCCTGGTGCTGATCCTCACCGCTGCGGTAACCATCGCCGGCATTGTCTCGTTCCGCAGAATGCCAGTGGATGCATATCCTGACCTCTCTCCTCCTATGGTTGAGATCGTTACGCAGTGGGACGGTCACGATGCGGAAGAAGTAGAACGCCTCGTCACGCTGCCCCTCGAAGTGGAAATGAACGGAACCCCGAACTTGGTGGTCGAGCGCTCCATCTCGCTGTATGGATTGTCGTCCGTGCGCATGACATTCCAGGACAATACAGATCCATATTTTGCGCGTCAGGTAGTTTTCGAACGTTTAGCGGGCGTTACATTGCCATCAGGTGTCGCGCCATCCGTCTCGCCCCTGTTCAGCCCAAGCGGCCTCATCTATCGCTATGTGCTCGAAAGCCCCGACCGTTCGCCGCAAGACTTAAAGACGATCGACGACTGGGTCGTTTCCCGCGGATACAAAGCCGTACCGGGAGTTGCCGATGATTCCGGATTCGGCGGCACCACGATGCAGTATCAGGTAGAACTCGACCCCGCACGCCTGTACGGCTATCACCTCACAGTTCCGCAGGTGATTGCGGCGCTTACCGCTAATAATTCCAATGCCGGTGGAGGCTTCTATTCGCAGGGCGGACAGTTCTTTTACGTTCGCGGCATCGGCCTTGTCAAAGACACAAAAGACATCGAGAACATCGTGGTCGGCAGCAACAACGGCGTGCCGCTACGGATCGGCGATATCGGAAGTGTGGTCATTGGACACGCGCCCCGGCTTGGCCAATTCGGCTTCAATAAAAATGACGAGGCTGTGGAAGGTGTCATCCTGATGCGGCGCGGCGAACAAGCGCAGACTGTCTTAAAGGATGTCGAGCAAAAGACCGAGCAACTTAACAACACCGTTCTTCCCAAAGACGTAAAGATCCATCCTTACTACGACCGCAGCAATCTGATTCACCTCACCACCGGTACTGTCGAACGCAACTTGGTTCACGGCATGCTGCTCGTGCTGCTGGTGCTGATCTTCTTCTTGTTCAACGTGCGCGCCGCCGTGATCGTCGCTATCACTGTGCCGTTGAGCCTGCTGTTTGCCTTCGTGTTTCTGCACTTACATGACATCTCTGCGAATCTGCTTTCGATCGGTGCCATAGACTTCGGCATCATCATTGACGGCACCGTCGTGATGATCGAGAACATCTATCGCGAACTCTCTGAGCGTTCCGGCACTGACTACGAGTTGAAGGAAGTAATACTGGCTGCGGCGAAGGACGTCGACCGACCGATTTTTTATTCTGTCGCGGTAATCATTGCTGGCTTCCTACCCATCTATGCGCTGACCGGGGCCGCTGAGAAATTGTTTGACCCCATGGCGGACACGATGACCTTCGCCCTCGCGGGTTCACTGGTCCTAACGCTCACGATCGTTCCAGTCCTCGCCTCGTATTGGTTCAAGAAAGGCGTGCGCGAGCGCGAAAACAAGGCTTACAACTGGCTGCGGAATCTTTATGCGCGACAACTCGACTGGTGCCTGGAGCACGGTCGCACCACGCTCGTCGTCTCCATTATTATCTTTGGACTTTCGCTGGCACTGGTTCCCTTCATCGGTGGCGAATTCATGCCACATCTTGATGAAGGCGCGTTATGGGTTCGCGCCACGATGCCTTCCACTATCTCATTCGAAGAGTCCAGCAAGATAGCGCCGCAGATACGCGACATTCTGATGTCTTATCCGCAGGTTACCGTGGTGGGCTCCGAACTCGGGCGCCCCGATGATGGAACCGATCCGACCGGGTTCTTCAACTGCGAATTCTATGTGGGACTCAAGCCGTATGACGACAAAGCATGGGACGGCAAGATCAGCAACAAGCAGGAACTGATCGAAGACATCAAT
>JAICWB010000253.1 GCA_025935035.1 Terriglobales bacterium | reverse complement strand
AAGGTAAGTGAATGCAGCACGTCGCCGACCCATTCCTACTCACTTTGTTAGTGATCTTCCTTTGCGCGAAGCTCTTTGGAGAGCTGTTCGAGCGATTGCGGCTTCCGGCCGTGCTGGGTGAGATCGCAGCCGGGGTTGTGATGGGCCCGATGGCGCTGAAGGTGGTGGTGCCCACGGCGTCCGTCGTCTCCATCTCAGAACTGGGCGCAATCTTTTTACTCTTCGCGGTGGGTCTTGAGACGCAACCGCGGGAACTTATTAATGTAGGCCGCACCTCGCTGGGTGTGGCGCTCGCTGGCGTGCTGGTACCCTTCGCTGCGGGATTTGTTTATGTGGTGTTACACGGCGATTCACCACAGGAAGCCACTTTTGTTGCTACTGCCATGGTTGCCACTAGCGTGGGCATAACCGCACGCGTGCTTGGCGATCTGGGCGCTCTACAGGCGCGGGCGGCAAAGATCATTCTGGCGGCAGCGGTGTTCGATGACATCATTGGGATCTTGCTGCTGGCACTAGTGGCGGGCCTGGCTACTGCCGATGGCGTGGAGTGGCAATCTCTTCTACTGCTGCTGATAGAGGCAGTGGCGTTCGCGGTGTTCATGATCTTTCTGGCGCCACGCATCATCCGGCGCATGCACGGGCGTTTGCATCATGTGACTACGCGCAACGCGTCGCTGGTGATCGCGCTGGCCATCTGTTTGCTGCTATCGGTTGCTGCGGAAACGATTGGAATGGCTGCGATCGTTGGCGCATTTTTTGCGGGCCTGGCATTTGCGGACTTTGCGCCGGGATTGCAGCCCCAGGTGAACGCCCTTTCAGAATTCATGGCGCCCTTCTTCTTTTTTATGATGGGCTCGCAGCTGGACTTGCACGCGATCACCCCGAAGATCGCTGTTTCCGTGATAGTGATCTCCGTATTGGCAATCTTGAGTAAGGTGATCGGCTGCGGCTTGCCGTTGTTGCCCGAAGGGTGGCGTACTGCGTTGAAAGTGGGCGTCGGGATGACGCCGCGCGGCGAAGTAGGATTGATCGTCGCGCTGATCGGACTGAATGCAAAGATGATCAGCGAGGCGTACTACGCCGTGGTCATTCTCATGATCGCGGTGACTACCATCTTTGCTCCGCCCGTGCTGCGAGTGCTGTTCCGGTATCCGCGATTCGCCGAGGCGCCGCTCACGCAAACCGCGGCTGTGGCGGGCGAACCAGTACAATAAAGGGTTGGTCTAAGAGCCGGATGTAGACTGTGCGGCACCCCTTGAGGAGAAGTGTTTGCGAAAGTTATTTGGCACCGATGGGATTCGCGGCGTCGCGGGCGAGTATCCGCTGGACAAGAAGACGGTGTATTTCATTGGCTCAGCGCTGGCCCATCATTTACGCGGAGTAAACGGCTCGGCGGAGGTGCGCGTGGTGATCGGGCAGGACACGCGCGAGTCAAGCGCGTGGATCGCGGATGCGCTGACGGCGGGGCTGGAGTCGGCGGGCGCGGAGGTGGCTAGTGCGGGCGTGGTGACGACCCCGGCTATCGCTTATTTAGCGCGAACAGAGAAATTCTCGGCAGGCGTGGTGATATCGGCTTCGCATAATCCGTGGCAAGACAATGGGATCAAGATCTTTGGGCACGATGGTTACAAGCTTGCCGATTCTGTGGAGATGGACATCGAGCGCGAGATATTTGCGCAGGTCAAGAAAGATGCGGTCCAAGTGCCGCGGCCGAAGAAACCGTCACTTCCGGGGGAACACAGGCTGGCAGAGATGTATGAGAAGTGGCTGGCTGCCGGTGTTTCCAGCGAGGGCTTGGGCAGATTGAGCGTTGTTGCCGATTGCGCGAATGGTGCGGCCAGCAAAGTGGCGCAGGAATTGTTCAAGCTGTGCGGTGTGAATGCGACGTTTACCCACATTGAGCCGGATGGCCGCAACATCAATGAGAAGTGCGGTGCGCTGCATCCGGATGTGGTGGCGAAAGAGGTTGTGGCGCGGAAAGCTGACATAGGCATCTGCTTTGATGGTGACGCGGACCGCGCACTGTTTGCGGATAGCAATGGAAATATTGTGAACGGTGACGCTGTGCTGCTGCTGACGGCGCGTGAGATGAAACAGCGTGGCGCATTGAAGCAGGACACTGTTGTTGCCACCACCATGTCAAACATGGGACTGGAAGCTGCGCTGAAACGCGAGAACATAAAGATGCTGCGCGCGCCGGTGGGCGATAAATATGTTTTGGAAGAGATGCAGAAGACCGGCGCCGTGCTGGGCGGCGAGCAGAGCGGACACATCATTTTTTCTGATTCAGCAACCACAGGCGATGGCTTGATGACGGCGCTGAAAGTTCTGGAAGTTGTTGCGAACAGCGGGAAGTCTTTGGCGGAGTTGGTCAGCGACCTAAAAGTTTTCCCCCAGGTCATCAAGAACGTGAAGGTGCGCGAGAAGAAGCCGATCGAACAGATACCTGAAGTCGCTAGCGCAATCAAATCGGCTGAGCAGGATTTGCGCGATGAAGGCCGTGTCGTAGTGCGGTATTCGGGGACGGAGGCGCTTTGTCGGGTGATGATCGAGGCGGCTTCCGAGCAGAAGATGAAGCATCATGCGGATGCGATCGCCGGGGCTATGCAGAGGGCGCTGGGGTTTTAGGTCGCGAAAGTCAAAAGACTACCGCGGAAAAAACGGAAAAGGCCGATAAAAGACGATCAAGCTTTGGTTGGTAAGGTCTTGGGCGCTTTTGTTGTCATGTAGCGGTCCGCTGTTTCTTTCTCTTTGACCTTTTGAGCATCGCTATTGCGGCCGCCGCCCCACCTAATATTCCAACCATTGAAATGAAGAGATTCGGCCAATCTGTGCCCGATGGTCCCAGAGCACCGAACACTGTTCCCGCTGGGTAGAGATGGATCGGCCGTGATAAAGCAGCAGCCCATAGAATCAGAATCACTATCAAGTGCGCGAGCACCAGTCCGGCAAAGGTGCCGAGGGTTCCTGAAGTGATGTATTCGCTCCAGTTGCGCGTCTTTGGAATGAAAACGCACACCAGTGCGAACAGAATTCCGGCCACAAAGGCGATGAAGTAGAAGAAAACAAAAAGAAACATTTCTAATCCAAATCGCGCCAGTTCTTCCCTACTCCAACATCAACAACCAACGGCACGCGCAGGGGATGCACGTTCTCCATCTTGTCTTGTACAAGCGTGCGGACCTCTTCTACTTCTGATTCCGGGACTTCAAAGACCAGTTCGTCATGCACCTGAAGAGTCATGCGCGTTTTCAGTTTGCGGCGAATCAGTTCTTCGTCGATGCGGATCATGGCTATCTTGATCAGGTCAGCGGCGGTGCCTTGCAACGGAGTGTTCACGGCGGTGCGGTCAGCGAAGCCGCGCATGGTGAAGTTCTTGCTGTTGATGTCCGGGATGGGGCGCACGCGGCCGAAGAGTGTGCGTACTTTCGCGGAGCGGCGGACTTCGTCTAGCGTGCGGTCGATGAAAGTTTTTACGCCGGCGTACTTTGCAAAATAATTCTCGATGTATGTCTTGGCGACTTTCTGCTCGATGCCGAGTTGTTGCGAGAGGCCGAAGGGCGAGAGGCCATAGACGATGCCGAAGTTCACCGCTTTCGCTCGGCGCCGGTGCTCGGCGTCGATCTCATCTTTTGGCACGCCGAAGACTTCGGACGCGGTGAGAGCGTGGATGTCGTCTCCGCGGCGGAAGGCTTCGGTGAGTAGAGGATCTTCTGAATAATGCGCTAGAAGGCGCAATTCGATCTGCGAGTAGTCGGCAGCGAGAAGCACGTTGCCTTTGTCCGCGATGAAGGCGGCGCGGATCTCTCTGCCCTGTGCGGTGCGAATGGGAATATTCTGCAGATTAGGATTGACCGAAGAGAGGCGCCCGGTAGCGGTGGCAGCAGCGTTAAATGTGGTGTGGACTCGCCCAGTGCGCGTGTTGATGAGCTGCGGCAGAGCATCAACGTAAGTGGATTTGAGTTTTGAGATCTGGCGGAAGTCGAGCACCATGCGCGGCACGGGGCTGCCACTGGTGGCTGCGAGTTCTTCGAGCACGTCAACTGCGGTGGAGATGGTCTTGCCTTTGCCGTACTTGATGGGCTTCGGCAGTTTGAGCTTTTCAAAAAGTATCTCGCCGAGTTTCTTGGGAGAATTCACGTTGAACTCTTCGCCGGCGGCCTGATGGATCTCTTTTGCTTT
>JAICWB010000178.1 GCA_025935035.1 Terriglobales bacterium | reverse complement strand
TTGCTAAGGTTCGCAGTTCCTTCGAAGGGCACCCACTTTGTGATGATGCCCAGCTTACCCAGCACGTCACCGAAAAGCTTGATCGTGCCACCGTACACGTCCTGCATGGAAACGATCTCGTCACCCGCTTTGCATGCGGCCAATGCCGCGGCAAGGATTGCTGACATCCCACTCGCGGTCACGACGCAGCCCGCGCCACCTTCCAGTGCCGCAACCTTTTCTTCCGCTACCGCGGTCGTGGGATTGCCGTTGCGCGTGTAGTAGTAATCGCCGGAGCCCCGCTTAGTGATGCCACGCAGGTAATCGACGTTCGGCAGCGCGAAGACAGACGTACGAGCAATATCGGTGGTAAGCGATGCTGCCTGACCGTGCTTCTCTTCACCCGCGTGTACGCAGCGCGTGCCCAGCCCGCTTCCCCTGCTCTTTTGCTTGGTGCCCTGCTTATGCGCCTTCGGCATTGGTCTCAGTATAAACGTGAGCCTCTGCTTCCCTGTCGTCCTTTACAAAGTCGGCTGTTTAGCATTTCGGCTCTTGCAGAAAAAACGCCCCGAATTTAATCGAGGCGTTCCTGATTACTGACTACGTGACAACTGCCTACTGACTACTGGTTCTCACCAGCTGATCTTCAACCCGAACTGGAATTGCCGCGGATCATACGCCGCCGTAGGCGTGCCGGCATTGGTGTAGAGCGGATTCACATCCGCTACGTTGAAGCGGTTCGCGATGTTGAAGATGTCAGTGATCACGTCCAGGTTAAAGCGCTCACCCATGGCAATACGCCGCGAAAGGCGCAGATCGTTGAACACCGTGTAAGGACGAATGCCTGCATTTCGCTTCAGGTTGCCGATTAGTGGCGCAGTAGCCACGCCGTCGAAGGTTCCGTCAACGAAGCACGCCGGCTTCAGCCATCCGGAAGGCGAATATTTCGACGGCACTGAGACTTGCCCGCAAGGATCAGTGACATTGGGTGACGAGATCAGCGGACGGTCCGTGGAGGAGCTCAAGTCAAAGTTTTGGTCCTGGCCAACAAGAATGTTGAACGGACGGCCCGAGCTGAATTCGATGATCGGCGCTACTGTCCAATCGCTGAACAGCCAGTGCGCCACCCCGGTCGCGCCAAACACTTTGCCGCTCTGGTACACACCGCTGAATACGAAGCGATGCCGCTGGTCGAATGTTGAGTCCGCACGCTCAAGGCTGGGCTGGCGGCTGTCTTGCGGAGCCAGCAACGACTGCAAGTCAGTGGAATCATCGATCGCGTGCGACCACGTATATGACGCCAGGAACTCGTAGTGCGTATTGAAACGCTTCTTCAAGTTCGTCGTCAGGCCGTGATAGACCGAGCTTCCGTTTGAGAAGTTGGCGATCATGTCACTGAACGGAATGGCTCCGCCGCCGACTGTGAGGCCGTCCGCTTGAGCGACTTGCTGCGCTAATCCCACACATGCCGGAGGAAATACTCCTGCCAGCGATGGATTGATCCCCGAGGGACGGAAGAAGCTCACCAGTGCCGCAGGCACATAAGCTCCTAACGGACCCACGCCGCAACCAACGACTTGTATCGGCAGATCAGTCGGCTTGGCCGCGCCCGCTGCTACGGCCTTCTCCCAGTTGCCCACCAGTAATTGCGAGTTCACCGGATTCACATTGATAGGCCGATTGAGATGATGTCCGCCGTTGTAGTTGTAGGCGATGTTGAGGCTGAAGTCGTGCGCGAACTCATGCTCGATCTGGAAATTGGCCTGTTCCGAATATGCATACTGGAAATTGCCGGCGACGGGGAATCCGAACGGCTGCACCGTAAGCGGGAACCCATTCTGCAGATACGCCTGGTTCAGGAAGATAGAATTCGCATTCGCGTCAAACCGCTGTTGCGCAGGCAGGTATGCCAGCGCAGGCGAGAGTGCCGCCGGAAAACAATTGGGATTGGTTAAGCTGCCCTGAAAGATGTTTGCCGCGTTCAGGTTTGAAACTACGCTGGTCGCACCCAGCGTGCTGGCCGGAGTACACGGTGTGCTGGTACCAAAGAACGCGAGTTGCGGAGCTTGGGTGCCGTCGGCCACCGCTGAGTCAAACGCCAGCGCCAGCAGCGGATGGTCATAGAAGATGCCATACGAACCGCGCACCACGGTCTTGCCATCTTTGAACGGCTGCCAGGCCACGCCGATACGCGGAGCAATGTTGTTGCTGTCTTGCGGAATGCCTTCCACGATTCCCAGCGCCGCCTCGGCGGCCGTCGAGCTCGCCGTGTTGGCCGGGAACACCGGTGTGAACTCGACGTCATAACGCACGCCGTAGTTCACAGTCAGGCTCGGCGAGATGCGCCATGAATCCTGGATGAACGTGCCCAGCATCTTGTTCGCGAAATTCAAGTTCGGATTTCCCACGCCCTGCACAAACACTTGTGGCAATCCCAAACCATATGCCTGCACTGCGTTGAACGCCGGCAAACCGGCTACCGGGGTGATGCCGCCAAAGTTGAACAACCCGCCAAAGTTCACGGTGAATTGCGCGTCCAGCGGCAGGTAGTTGAAGTCCACGCCCGTCTTTACGGAGTGGTTGCCGTGGTTCCACGTGAAATTGTCAGTGAATTGGAACCGCTTCTCCACGCGATCGACGAACGAGAATGGCTCGCGCCCGAAGAATGCAAACCCGGCGATGTTCACCGCAACATTCGGCCCACCCGGCGACTTGGAAAAGTCATAACGCAATCCACGACGAGCGAACTGGAAGCGGAACTCATTCACTTTATTGTTGCCGATCAGCCACGTATCTTGGAACAACGAGTTCACATCGCGATATTGCTGAGTAGAAGTACGACTCAGTGAGTTCTGTCCGAAGGTCTGGTTCTGCGCATTCACCTGAATACCTGTCACGGTGCTCGGGCTAACGCTGATGCGCGCCATCAAACTTTGATAATCATTGATCTTGTGGTCCAACCGCAGTCCCCAGATGCTTGTGCCTTCTGACACGGGATAATTGCCGCGCAGTGAATTCAGGGGAACAAACGAAGCCGGGGTTGGGATGCTGGAATCAATGAAGGCGGCCGCTCCTCCCAGAGTCGCAGGCGCGCGCCCATTCAACGCGACGCCTGAGGCAGATCCCACGAGCGCCACATACTGTGCGGTTTGCGGCGTAACCGGGAATGCCGCCGCATTCTGGATCAGCGCTTGCTGCGCCAGTGTTCCCAGGATGGTGATAGGAACGCCTGCGGGCACGCCAAACGCAGGCCCAAATCGTGTCGCATCAATATTCACCAGGTCAAAATTGTTCGCGCCGATGGTGGAGAAGCCTGTCTCCTGTCTGCGTGTGGTTTCGAACGAAGCGAAATAGAATGTGCGGTCTTTCTTCAGCGCTCCGCCCAAAGTCGCGCCGGCTTGCACACGCGTATACGCAGGATTCGGTACGGTCGTGAAAGGGTTGTCCGCTTGCAACGAACGCTGCCGCAGATAGCCGTAAATGTCGCCGTGAATGTCATTCGATCCGCTGCGCGTAACGATGTTGACAACGCCGCCCGATGCGCGTCCGTACTCTGCCGCGTAACCGTTGGTGATGAGCTGGAACTCTTGAACCGCCTCTTGCGATACCGTGGAACGAATGCCGTTGGTCGAGTTGTCTTCTGCGTCCGCTCCGTCAACGTTCACCAGGTTAGAACGCGCGCGCTGTCCGCCGATGTTCAGCCCTGAAGTCGGCGCCGCGCCGATGCTGGGCGCGGTGTCACGTGCCGCCTGCGAATTGGTCAGTACATTATTGATGTAATTGCGGCCATTGGTAGGCAGATTGTCGATGCGCAATTGCGTGATGGTGGTCGATGCGGCGGTCTGCTGCGTCTCCACCAACTCCGTATCACCCGTGACCGTGACCTCAGAGGAAGCGGCAGCCACTTTCAACGCGACCGGCAATTCGGCATCCTGGCCAACGGTGAGCTTCACGCCTTTGAAGACCGTCTTGCTGAAGTTCGCGGCTTCTACCGTCATGGTGTAGCTGCCCGGCGGCAGTTGCGAGAACAGGTACTCGCCCTCGTCATTGCTCTTCACCGTGCGATCGGTGTTTTTGGCTTCGTCATGCATGGTCACGGTCGCGTTGGGAACAACCGCGCCTTGCGCATCTTTCACCACACCGCGCAGATCAGCGGTGGCGACGTTTTGCGCCACAACGCTCGCTGCAAAGAACATCACCATAAACATTACAAACGCGATTCTCATCGTCCTCATGGCTGCACCTTGTCTTGATTTGTCTTCGAGGTTTTGACCTGTCTATTACAGTCCGGCTCGGAGCTCTTCGATTCTCGGACGGCGTTGAACCGCCGCTCAGTCGCATAACATTGCGCCGGCTCGCTTGGACTCGGGATACGTCCTCAACGGCCTTTCTCGCAAGTGAATCCGCAACTTTTACATCAGTTGCGGAACACTTGCAAGCTTTTAACTGCAACAAATTAATACTAGTTAGTGCAAGGACGGAGCGGCCCGGCCGTAGGTATGAGAATGAATGGAATTCAGCCGCTCCAGTCATGCGTTTAGACGGAGTACTGGCTGATTGGTTATTCAGTTACGTGGTTTTGCTGCCGAACGGAAACCCGAACACAGAGAACGGAGACACTGGGTTTTTGACTTTGTCATTCCAAGCTGGGCACTTTGCGGCGAAGGATCCATATATTCTGTAGACCGTCCCGCTCGACCCGGAACAACCTCAACGCTTTTTCTCTGTTTCTCCGTTCTCCGTGTCGGGTTTTCGGCGGACTGCGGCAGCTAGCGTTTGATTCCCACTTGCGCACCTTCCGCGCTCCGCACTCCCCAAGCCATCCGCGGAGTGTTGTGCGCAATCCCGTATCTTCCCTGCGCGTCCAGAAGGATGATGCCGCCGTGCCCGTTGAGCCGCGTCTTGAGGGAGGCAATCGCCGCGCGCGCTGCCGACTGCGGATCTTTTCCCCGCGCCACTTCGTCCGCCGCCGACTTCGCCAGCACCAGTTTCATGATGGGCTCACCCCATCCGGTGCAAGATGCGGCAGCACTCGCGTTGTCGGCATAACAACCGCAGCCGATCAACGACGAATCACCCACGCGTCCCGGATCTTTGTTCAGCGTACCGCCGGTAGAAGTCGCGCCTGCAATGTTGCCGTGAACATCGAGCGCCAACGCGCCAACAGTGTCATGCGAAGACATCTCCGCCGGATGGATGTCATCTTGGCCGCCGCTGAATGTCGTATCCTTGCCGCCCGCCGCGAGCTTTGCCTTGAGTTCCCGCAGACGATTCACTTCACGGTCGATCACCAACTCTTTGTTGTCGATGAGCTGCATGCCATGCTCTTCCGCGAACCGCTCTGCCCCTTCACCGACAAAATAAACATGCGGACTCTTCTCCAGTACCAGTCGCGAGAGCTTGATGGCACTACGCACATGCTGCACACCACCCACGCCACCAGCCCGCAACGTCGCGCCATCCATAATGAGCGCATCCATCTCGACCGTGCCGTCGCTAGTAAGAAAACTGCCGCGCCCGGCGTCGAAGGTGTCGTCCTCTTCCATCACCATGACGGCAGCTTCAATGGCATCCAGCGCCGTGCCGCCGCGCTCAAGGATCTTCCATCCCGCATCTAGCGCATTGCGAACACCATTCTCATGCGCGCAGATGACGTCATCGGGCATCGCCCATGCACCGCCGTGGACAACGAGGACTGGTTTTTTAGATTGTTGACCAGAGTCTGTCATTCTGAACGCAACGAAGAATCCCTATACCCTTTGCGTACCTTAGCGTCCTTTTCGGTGACGATCACTCGGCGCGTTCCAGCGCCCGCTCCATCGCTGTCGTCTGCTGATACGTGTACGCAATCCGATGGATCACCGTGATCGTCGATATCACCGCCAATACCCACAACACCGGCGCCATCGCGTTCCACTTCTCGAACAGCGCACCGATGATGATCAACACGATGCGCTCCGGACGCTCCATGAATCCTACCTTGCAGGTCCCGATCAGCGACTCAGCCCGCGCGCGGGTGTAGCTCACCATGACCGAGCTCACCATCACGAACGCGACGAGACCGATGTAGAAG